>NZ_JBJDXL010000276.1:0-4077 GCF_051866655.1 Intestinibacter sp. | reverse complement strand
AGTGCTAGTATTTTCATATCATAAAAAGGTTTTTAAGAGTATTTACCTTATCATCATTTGTAAGATCCTCTCTCTTTAATAGCTCAATCACCTTTTCCTGTAAGGCATCTGCACATTCAAGCTTCATCATAAGAAGATTCTCGTTATGATGAATTTCTTCCTCCACTATTTGTAGAGTATCCAGCAGCTTTCTTACTAAAGTAGACATTACTTCCAAAACTTATAAGTTATATCTTCCAACTCGTATCCAGAGGTTCCGTCATCATAATGATCCAGAACTACCTTATACATTCTTTGATTTGTAGTATTGCTGTTAAGAGGTCCCAGGTCTTCTATGTAAGGTCCTAGTTTAATGTAGTCGAAATTTTCTAGATCTATATCTTTGGCGAGCTCTTGCCTACCGCTGTACCAAGCTACCTTAAGTTCCGGTTTGTTAAGCTTGATAACTTTAGCTAGAAAATTAATATCACTCGGACTTATGTCCCCACCCATGAAAGCCACACAAGTTATTCCTTTATTAAAGTCACATAGGTGGAGTAGTGTGGACATCATTAATTTCTCTCCTACATCCTCTGCTAGATAAGAGCTATGACAGCCCTTACAGTAACAAGGACAATTACTTATATTTATGCAGAGGGTAATTTCATCAGGAATCTCTGAGAAAGTTACTAATGCATCTACATACTTCAACATGAGCTTATTTCGTCTTTACCATTAGAATATATTCTAGCTCCTTCTTCTATTTTTCTGTCCTCTCCAAATGCAGTTGTAGGTCTTAAATATCCAATTATTCTAGTGTAAGAGGTTATCTTAGTACTTCCACACTTAGGACATACTTTTATAGAAGCTTTAACTATGTGCTTACAACTATTACATTGGCAATTTGGAATATTGAATGTAAAGTAAGAAGTTCCTTCTTGTATAGCAAAGTCTATTAGCTTTAAGTATTGGGCTTTGCTCAAATGAGCATCTAGATTTATATGGGCTGCTGAACCTCCGTCAGTATATTGATAAGTCTGTTTTCCGTGAAGAATAAACTTGTCTAGTACAGACGTATTGTCATGAGCATTATAGAAATATGAATTATATAAATTCTCGTCATCGGGAACCCAATATCCATCTTCTTTATCCCACCTGTAATTTTTACCTCCTAGTCCCTCTGCAGGCACAACTTCACTATTGAATAGGAACGGCCTCTTATCATCGTGTATAGAATGAAGTTTGTTTTGTTCCTTAATAGTACCAAGAATAAGTTGAAGGAAGGATATGTATTCTGGATTGTTAGAAACCTCTAATCCAAGAAATCTTGCTGCTTCGTTAAGACCATTAATGCCTATAGTAGAATATAGCTTACTTATGTAAATATATCCACCATTAGAAGCGGCAAACATTCCTCTATTTTCAAGGTCATATAACATTGTCTTATAAGCAATATGGTATTTATATACCCTTTCTAGAATATTTACTAAATACTTTTTGAGCAGTGAAATATTATCTTTACAATGAAGAAGATTCTTATCTCCTTCTTCGCTCCACCAAGTAGTTTCCTGTGCAGCCCAGTCTTGGATAATTCTATTAATATTCAAAGTAATCACATTACATGAACCAGTCATAACTCCAGTAAGACCAGATGTAGGATTAAAGGTATTCTCTGCAAGCTCATTCCTAAGTCTACAGCAAGAAGCTAGACTGTCAGCACTATCAGATATATAGGTAAAGAAACTATGTCCTTCTGCATACATTTCTGCGCACAAGTCCTTATATTTCTTGTCTATAACATCCTTACCATCATGCACCATTGCAAATGTTTCAACGGGGAATGTTAGTATCTGTTTTAGACGTAAGTTGTTAAACCATTTTAAGAATAATCTTTGTAGAGTATCAATGGCTTTCCATTCGGGTTTACTTCCGTCTGGATAATAAAATTCTCCAAATAGCGAGGTAAAGTAGGTCTTATCGTAGTATGATATATTAGTAAATGGACTTTGATAACTTCTATTGCCAGCTGGCTGATTTATTCCCCATACAAACTGCTTAAATGCTTTTAGGATACAGTCCTTTACAGTTCTATGAATTAGAGAATGTGCAGATGTAGCACTACACTCTAATTTATCATACCAATTGGGCCCATATTCCTTAATGATATAATAGTTTAGAGCGATAAAGTATTCCCCGAATGCCACGGCTCCCTTACATTGAGAAGACAACAAGAAGGCTAAGTTAGTAATTTGTCCACTAAACGACTGTAAGTCGTTAGGTTCTGATGGAGTTACTCCATCTATATTTCCTACTCCTTCTACCATTAAAGGATATAAGCTAACTGCCATACAATATTGTTTGAGAACAGGAGTAGAAGCTTCATCATGTGTATATATGATGTGATGTTCCAAATCTTCCTCATATTGTTTAGCGATTTCCGGAAATAGCTTATGTAGCTCATCTTTCATCATTTGGCGCTGAATAATCCTATTATTAGACTTATATACTTCCCCTTCTAGATTAGCTACATTCTTCATCGTAACGTTAGCATTAGCGTCTGTTTCAGATGATGTAGCAGCATTATCTGAAGATCTACTATATCTGTCCATATAGTTTATCCTATCCCTTATGAACCTAGTTTCTTTGTGTTTAGCTCTGTATAGGATATATTCCTTGGCTACTTGAGGGTAATCATAATCCATTAGTAGCTCTTCAACCTGGTCTTGTATATCTTCAACGGAGATTCCTTCCCATATCTTAACGTTTTCTGCAATATCTTTAACTACCTCGTCTTGCCAAACAATCCCGCAAGATCTAAAGGCCTTACTTATAGCTGTTTCGATCCTGCTAATGTCGAATGGCACTAGATTTCCGTTTCGTTTTGTAACTTTTAGCATACTTTTTATTATTTGAATAGTAATGCAAATATAATTAAAAATATTGAGATAAGCAAATATTAAGATAAACCTAGGATTCCTTTCAAGAGAAGAGTCTTCTCTGCCTTATTCATAATATCCCTAGTGTCAGCGTTACTAATAAGCTCAGTAAACGCATTATAGACATTGAACATAGTTGTAGACTGTCCAGGATTTACAAAGTAAGGAGAGTCCTTCTTCTCGTATAAGAGTTTATATGCATCAACAGCTGTACTAGTAGCTAGTTTTACTTTTCCATAGCCAGTATCATAGGAAGAGGTTAAAGCCCCTCTTATCCAAAAACCTAAGTTTTCATTGATTACCTCTTCTTCATATGGGACCTCAGTTTCTGATAGTCTATCTAACCAGGCTTTAATGTCTGAAGTTTGCTCCATTAGAGGCTGAATACACTTAAAATTAACTGGCTTCTCAGGTTCTAATTCTTGCACATTGAGGAAGGAAGGGTTAAATACACACAAGTTTAAGCAAGCCATATTTAACGCCCCTCTATAGATTTTAACTACTGGTTTTCTAGTATCTAAACCATAAACCATGCCGATCACTTCCTGATGATTATCAAAACTATACTCATCAGGCATAACAGCCTGTATCCATACCCTGTTGAATACAGTATCCTCTAAATTTAAATCTTCTTTCTTTGTTATACTTATTTGGTCTGGAAGTTTAGCTTGAACTCTGAAGTCACTTGTAAACTTAGACATCCTCTCTAAGAATGGAGTAACATATGCTTCAGTACTAAAGTATTCCTTCCCTTTTATAATTGTTGCCTTTCCTTTTAAGAGTTCATCAATACTCAATTCCATTATAATTCTACATCGGATAGATTATCAAAAAGATTAACCTCTTGTATTCTAACTTCACAAAGGTCTTCCTCCCATTCTTCGTCTGAATCATAGTCGGAAGTGTGTTGTTCTTCTATCTTATGTTTTAGTAGGTCTGCTAATTCAGGGGAGGAGCATACTCCAACAATGTGTTCCCACCTGTCTTCATATTCTCCTCCACACTTTGATACTACGTAGACCTTAGAGCAGCTCATCGAGATCTACTTCTTCCTCTGCCTCTTCCTCTACTTCTCTAGGCTGTTTTAGATATTCGTCTAGCTCTTTACGGGTTATGCCCTCTAATGCCATACACTGAGCTTTTGACAAGTACTTAGTTCCTT
>NZ_JBJDXL010000275.1:0-4082 GCF_051866655.1 Intestinibacter sp. | reverse complement strand
AGAATAATTGATAATATATTGATTATAGATAGCTCCAACAATGGGAGTTTCTACCTAACGGATGTGGGTCCATTGATAATTTGCAGCAGTAGGAAGTCTTAAATCTTTAATTAATTGGGAATAAGTGCCAAAGCTATTCTTCCCAGCTTCATTAAGTGTAATATTAGAATCTCCAATTACTGCTACTTCCTCAGAATAATCATCGCCTTCAGAGAATTGACTAATAGTAATTTTCTTGAAACGCATATACTCTGCTGCACCTTCTAATACTAGAGTATTACCAGAAACCGTAACCTTAATAGTATCTTTATCAATTAAGAATAGATGATTTTTCTTAATAGTTTTAGCAATCTTCTCTGCTACAGTTGCAGCAGTATCAGATGCTTTTACAGAGAACTCTACCCAGAAAGGAATACCCTTGCGAATATACATAGGATTAGCACCATAGAAAGGTTCCTAACCTTCAAATTCCAGATAAATATCTAAACGACAGAAAGTCTCACCGCTTGTAGGCTTCAAAGAATCAACAAGAGTTGTAAAGTCAATAGTGGCTTTACACATTGTTGCTTCATAACCAGCTTTGTTATAAACTGATACAATGTTATCCTTAGCAAATACAAAGTCTCTCTTAATTCGTAAAACAGTAGTAGAGACGCCATCAATTTTTTCTGTTACTTTCTCAAATAACTTTTTCCCAGAATCAGGGTCTAAGTTAGAATTAATAATTGTGCAAGTTTGAAAATTTAATCCCATAATTTAAAGTATTATTGGCCCTACTATTGGGCAGGTTGTTGCTATTGCCCAGTTGGTCTAGCAATAGACTAAGTCATCTAAAAGTTAGTTTGGAGTCTAGGATCTGCAGTGCGCTCCATTACCAAATGTACCAACTCGTTAATAATCTCTTGATTAACATAATCTGGGAACTCCATAATCTGGGAAGTATCTTCGGTTAAATCAATCTATTCTTGTGTTAATCTAATAAACTATGGACACTTCACATAGTCTATCTGTACTTCGGCAAGCTAAAATAAGGAATCATCTTTTCCATAGCGGATTTCGCAACGAACATTAGAAGTATTACCTGCTCTGAGGGCTGTAGGCTTCTCAACAAGAGATACTTGCTATTCAGATTCACCTACTTTTAACTTAAATGTTCTTTGGAAGTTTGAATTCTATTCTTCTGAGCCGTTGCCTGTACTAATATCGTTATCATCCCATTCTCCACCATCAGCACTAGTTACTTTATAGGCACCATTCATATCAATACCTACTTCCTCTAAACCAGTGCCAGTTTTAGCTGTAGTACGTGGGTCAGTAGGTAATACTTGCTACTAATTCAAATTGTGAATATAATAATAGGGTCTCATAGGAGAAGGTCTATTATAAATATCTGTTACAATTTGAGACCAGGAATCTGCAGTGAGTCGAGTTGCAGGAATCTCAATATAAGAACCAGCATCCCAGCAATCCTTCTACTTAGATACATAGAAAATACATACGCAATTTAACATATGTAAATAGTCAATGGGCATATATACCTCGTATGTAGCTCCATGTAAAGACTAAATAGAACGATGTGCTTTACTAAGATAGGAAGATGCCTATCCAGTGTAACCACCTTCAGGCATATCCTAATTCCCAGTTTTAGCTGCAGTATTCTGAATAGCACTATCTGTAATACTAGAACCTCTTCCAGCAAGTTCTACTTTATGAGGAGTAAGGAAAGTAGTAGCTTTCAATACTCGTAAATCATCAGTAGTTTGCTGATTAATATCATATACGTTATATACCTTATTAATATACTAGTTAATAGCTTTATTAAAGAGGTAGTTAAACTCATATAATTTTAATGACGGAGCCTAGATTTTACTTAATTCAATAGCGGTTGCTTCAAAAACCTATCGTGCAGTCATTTGCTTTATTGTTTATCATCTTCAAACATCTCAGGGAATGTTTCCCTTCTAATTAAGGCTAAAGTTTTAGAATTTTTGGACGATTTCATCCAGTTAATCACAGCCTCTTCTGAAGCCCCAAGAATACCAGATGCATCTTCTCCATAAACATATAGTCCATTCTTCTTTTTAATTACTCCATTTTCTCTTGCTTCTACAAGTAACATATGTAATTGTAAATCTCCACCTGTATAGCAATTGATAATCTTTTCTGGAGTTCTTTCTGCAATAGATAACAGATAATCTTCTACGTCAGCATTAGGCTGATTTCTCATATCTCTACCAAGAACACGAGCAACAAGTACTCTACCATCATATCCGCGTTCATCATTCATAATATAATTAGAAGCCTCAACAATAAGTTTCTTGCGTGTAACTCTCTGAGTTGCCTCATATCCAGGTCTATCTACATACAATTCTGCTGTTCCATATCTAGGACGCTTAGTCTTTGGATCTACTGTACCATCAATAAGATAGTTCCCATTATCATCTTTAGCAAATCTATCTGGAGCAATCATAGGACAATTCTTAATTGCTTCCCATTCTGCATTTTGGTAAATATCATCAAGGTTATAGGTCTTGCCATCCTCAATAATAAATACCTCATTCTCTCTAATAAAAGCTGCCTCTCCTCTAGATTCTGCTTCCAATTCATCCTTAGTAAGGATAATATCTCCATTTGCATCTACACGCTTTACACATGCAGGATAACGTCCTTGTTTATTTCTTTGCGGTTGAATAAAATACTTCTAACCAACTTTTCCAAAAACACTTCTTAGAACAACGACATTAGCTTTGAAGTCGCCATCCTAAACTTTATTCACTTTCTTAGCCATAATTCATTATTTATAAAAAGTATGGGTAGGGGAGCACCTCGTCCCCTACCATATCTAGTAATATTTTTATCTTTTATTTAATTACTCAGTAGCTCTCTAGATTACTCTGTTGCGCGTAATATAAATGAGCGATAAGGATTAAATACTGCGATACCAGCATAACCCCAAGCAATCATTTGAGAACCAGCTACAGGAGTAGAAACTACTCCATTGTCACCACCAGAACGTCCACCTCATGAACATAATATATTTCTATATTAATTAGACTATATCTTTAACTCATATATTTAAAAGTATAACCTTTACATTTAGTTGCTGTACCTTTTAAGACTTTATTTACATTACTAAAATCTTTTCTGGCTTCTCGTACTGTATCGTATATTTTAACTAGTTTTCCATCTAAAGTATATTGTCCAACCTTTCTAGAAGGATGTTCTAAGATATTTTTATTAGTTTCTAGGTCAGTATTATATGTGTCAAATCTCTTTATGAACTAATCATCTACAATTAGATTCTTAAAATCTTCTGCTTCTTTTTCTGAATCAAAAATTCTAATAGTACTTCTTTTATATTTTTTAAATCCATACTTTTTTAAATCACATAAAAAAGAACCTTTTGGATGCTTTAGTTTAGACTAATCACTAATACTAACACCTTCCCCATAATAACCATCAAATATATCTGGATTTTCAGTCTTATGAACTCCAACATATATCTTGTTATTGACAATATTTTCCGTTAAATATACAATATATTTCATACTTTTAATTATTAAGTTATCTTCCATTTCCCTATATAGGTACGCTTATAAAGCTAGTCGTTGAACCTTACATTGAGCTTGTTTAAACCTTGCTTTTTCAATGTCTTGGCTGCTGATTACCATTTTACAGGCTTCCAGCAGTTAAAAAGATTATTGCCCTAATATTTCTATTAGGCGGCGCAAGTACACATTACGCCGAGGACCTCATTAAAGACGAAATCTTTGCCTTTAAGAGAATACATAGCCGAAATAGCATTACTTATTTCACAGACTATATCTTATTTTAATCAATATACTTCCATATATAACCATTTGATGTTCTCTATTTTCCTCTTAAAGCATTAAGAGAACCACTATATGCCTCTTTTGCTTTTCTAACACTATCATATACTTCTAATAATTCACCTTCTAAAGAATATCGTCCTACTTTTCTAGCATGTTTCTTCTTAGGGGGAATTGATTCAAAATATTCTCTTGTCCACTAATACCCACCACAAGTTTGCTGGGAATTAATACTATTTGTTATACTTGTAC
>NZ_JBJDXL010000274.1:0-4105 GCF_051866655.1 Intestinibacter sp. | reverse complement strand
TATCGAATATCTGGCTTGGTTTGTTGGTTTTAATTCGTGTGAATTAAAGTTTATTTTTAACCTACTGTTTAATTTTCAAAGTTCATTTGCTTAAGTCAGCTTAATCATTTTAACAATTTTTTATTTATTTGTCAAGAACTTTTTTCAAAGTTTTTTGTTTCAAACTTTCAAGCTCTTAAGCTCTCGTCCTTTTCTCTCAAGGACAAGTAATACTATACCACCAAAAAAAACTTTCGTCAATACTTTTTTTATTTTATTTTTATTATTTGTATATTCTCGTAAGATATACCTAAATAAATCTATTAAAAATCTCTATAATTCATCATAGATTTTATAAGAAATGTATTCCTATAAAATCTATGGAATAAAATTATTATCTTCAATTATTATGCCTGTAATATCAAATTTTTATAACAATAAATTTTATAAAGATAATAATTGTTTTATTCTAGGAACATCAAATCCTAAAACATAATCATTATCTATTTTCATAACTGGTACAGATAAAAACCCCTCTTTTATAAGCTCTTTTCTATATTTTTCACTTTTTGATATATTATATTCAATATATTCTATATTATTTTTTTTCAAAAACTCTTTTAATTTTACACAATTTGGACAAGTATCACTTGTGTACATTTCTATTGTTTTCAATACACTTCAACTCCCTATTTCCTATATTTTACTTTATTTTCAGTTTTACATATTATAAAATTAATATGTATTATAAATTATAAAAATATAATTAATAGTACATAATTTATAAAAATAAAGCAATATAATCATAATAATTAGGAGGTTATTTGTAATGTCGAAAAAGGTACTGATTATGTCTGCCTCTACAGGTGGGGGACATAATAGAGCAGCCCACGCAATAAAAGATGAACTTGAAAAAAAATCTATTGATGGTGAGCATATTGATTGCGAAATTGTAGATAGTTTAAAAATGATAAATACAGCAACAGATAAAATTATCTCTAGTGGTTATGAAAAATCAGCTAAATATACACCTAAAGCTTGGGGAGGTATGTATAAAATATCTGATGCTAATATAATGGCAAAAAATGAGTTTAAGGGCAATTTATTTAACACTCTTATGTGTTCAAAGCTAAAAAAATTATTGAAGGATTCCAAACCTGACTTAATCATAGGAACTCATCCATTTCCTATGATAGCTCTAAGCACTTTAAAGAAAAAATATCCTGACAACAATATTTTTAGTAGCTTTTACATACCGCCTCTTATATCAGTTTTAACTGATTACACAGCTCATTCAACATATATCCAAGATGAAATTGATTATTACATTGCTGGAGATGAATATGTAAGAGAGGTTTTAATTTCAGAAGGCATAGATGATAAAAAAATAAAAGTATATGGTATTCCTGTTGAAAAATCATTTTTAGATCATAGAAATAGAAACGTCGTGCTTGAAGAATTAGGACTTGCTCCTGATAAATTTACTGTATTAGTAATGGGTGGTAGTTTCGGAGCTGGAAACATAAAAGATACCTTAAAAGAATTAATATCTATAGACAGAGATTTTCAAATACTTGTAATCGCCGGAAGAAATGAAAGCTTAAAAGAAAAATTAGAAAAATCAATTGATAAACATACATTTGATAAAAATATATCTGTGCTTGGTTTTACTAAAAAAATGAACGATATATTATCATCTGTTGATATAATGATTTCAAAACCAGGTGGATTGACAACTACTGAATGTTTAATAAAGGAATTACCGATGATTGTCCCTTATTACATACCAGGTCCAGAAGAAGAAAACCTAGACTTTTTATCAAATTGTGGTGCTGCTATAAGAACTTCTAAAAAATTCACTCTTTCTGTATTACTAAAAGTACTTATAGACAATCCATCTAGAATAGAATTAATTAAAAACAACATAAAAGCTATAAAAAAACAAAACACAGCTGAAGATATAGCGAATTTGGTAATTGATATAATCGGTTAATATTATCAGTACACTACATAGCTAAAAGCATATAATTCGATAAGAAATTAATAAAGCCAACTCTAATGAGTTGGCTGATTTTACAATATCGTCTTTTAATTTTTAATAAGGTTCATAAAAATCTTCTTCGTAATCATACTGATAATTTTTGTAGTTATTTCTGAAAGAGCTATTTCTATTATCCTTTATTACGTGTTTTTTTCTTTTAGTTGTACTTTTTGATTTGTCCCTTTTTTTAGATTCAATTTTTCTCTGTCTTTTTTCTTTATTAACAGTATACTCCTCAAAATCCATAGTTGTTTTCATTTTACACCTCTATTTAAATTTATTAATAAGATTATACAACAATGTTTTTAACGATTCAATTAAGTAAATTAAAAAAAATCAGCGCAAAATAACACATATTATTCCACGCTGATTTCCTCTATTTATTAAAAATTTTTATTAAATTTCTCTTCTTCCTTCCAAGGCTTTAGATATAGTAACTTCATCGGCATATTCTAAATCTCCTCCTACAGGTAACCCATGAGCTATTCTAGTTACTTTAATTCCCATAGGCTTTATAAGTCTAGCTATATACATAGCTGTAGCTTCTCCCTCTATAGTTGGATTAGTAGCCATTATTATTTCCTTAACCTCTTGATTTCCTAATCTTTGGATTAATTCCTTTATATTTATCATATCCGGACCTACACCATCCATAGGTGAAATTACACCATTTAAAACATGATATTGTCCCTTAAATTCTTTTATTTTTTCCATAGCTGCTACATCTCTAGGATCTTCTACTACGCATATTACACTTGGATCTCTGTTTGGATTAGAACACATACTGCAAGGGTCTTTATCTGTTATATTACAACATATAGAACAGTATTTGATTTCTCTTTTCGCATCTAAAATCGCCTTTGCTAGAGCTTCTACATCATTCGTATTCATATTAATAATATGAAAAGCCAATCTTTGAGCTGTTTTTTTACCTACCCCTGGAAGCTTTGAAAATTCTTCAATAAGCCTACTTATAGGCTCTGTATAATACTGCATTATTATCACCTACTAAAATAATCCTGGTATGTTCATTCCCCCAGCCATTTTACTCATTTGAGATGATTGAGCATCGTCAACTTTTCTTAAAGCTTCGTTTACAGCACTTATTACTAAATCTTGTAACATTTCTATATCATCTGGGTCAACAACTTCTGGTTTCATGTTTATGTCTAAAAGTTCTTTTTTCCCATTAACTTTAACAGTTACAGCTCCTCCTCCTACAGATACTTCAAACTCTTTAGCTTCTAATTCTTGTTGCATTTTTTGCATATTATCTTGCATTTTTTGAGCTTGCTTTAAAATTTGATTCATATTTCCTGGCATCATTCCTCCGCCAAATCCTTTTTTAGCCATTTATCTTTCCTCCTTAAAAAATTTTTTCATTGTATCATAATATAATTATTATCATTTATTTTAGCTTTTTTCAATACTATCTTTTACTTCTAATATATCCTCACTTACTATATCTTTTAATATCTTCTCACCTTTATCCTCTTTTTTTATTTCAGTATTTAAATTTACTACTTGAGATTTTAAAGCTATTTTTACATTGAAGCTTCTGTTCAATACTTCTCTTATTACTTTTTCCACATATTCTATAGTTTTCGGTGAATCCAATCTAGATTTAGCAAATGAATAATTATCCGTAAAAATTATATACAAAGTATCATCTGATACATTAAAGCTATCTACATCTTGAAGTAAGGCCCTAGTTACCTGTTCCTTATCCTCTTTCATCTTTTGTAATATATTTTTCCATGATTTTTGTATTAATTTAACATCATCATTTTTTATATTTTCATATTCTATATTTTCTTCTGATTGAGTTTCTTGTATATTTTTGTCGATTTGATCATTTCCATCAAAGTTATCCACTGATTGATTTGTGGATATGTGATTAACTTTTATATCTCCTGATTCAATTTTCTTTTCTAAATTCTCTATTCTCTTAATCAAAGCCTCTTTACTTTCATCAAACATAGGCTGAACTATTTTTATCATAGTTACTTCCATAAGAACCCTTGGATTTGATGAAGTTTTCATAGCATTCTGTGTTTCTGATAATATATTTAAAATTCTTATTAA
>NZ_JBJDXL010000273.1:0-4112 GCF_051866655.1 Intestinibacter sp. | reverse complement strand
ATTTTTAATATTTGACTACTGTAGCAATTTTGATTTCTTCAGAGAAAATCCAAAAGGGTATGAAAGTAAGATAGTTCTTTCTTTAGATGAGAGATTATTCAACTTAAAGGTGGATATAATCAAGGAACTTCAAGATGTAAAATACTCAGATGAAGAATACGTCGAATACAGAAAGGTTCTGTCAGAAAGTATTTATCAACAGATAAAAGCATTGCCAGATGAAAGCTACAGAGTTAGATTGAATGCTAAGTATGTGAATAAGTATAAAAATCAAGATAGCTTGAAGGTATTAGGAGCTATTGAAGCCAAGGAATTGAAGGATGAGATATCACCGCTTATAACAACTTTTGGTGAAGACGAGCTTGCTAAGAGATTTGACTTTGTAATGTATACTATAGAGCTTGCTAGATTATCTGAAACTAATGCCAACAGAGGAATTAAAAGTGTTATATCCACAGCTAATCAGCTTGCGAGATTAGGAACTATACCTCAGGTTAAGGCTCAAAAATACATAATTGATAAGGTTAGAAATGAAGAATTTTGGGATAATGTAGGTATAAATGATCTAGAAGAAGTTAGAGAAGCAATGAGGGAATTAATACAATACATAGAGCCAGATATTACACGAATATATTATACACAGTTTGAAGATATGATAGTAACAGAAGCTTCAAATGGAGCTATATACAATATAAACGACTTGAAAAACTACAAGCAAAAAGTAGAGCATTACTTAAAAGAGCATACAGACGACATGGTAATTTACAAGCTTAGAAATAATAAAAAGATAACAAAGCAAGACTTGCAAACTTTAGAGGATATAATGTGGAATCAGCTTGGAACTGCATCAGATTACGAAAAGGAATTTGGTGATATGCCACTAGGTAAGCTAGTCAGAAAAATAGTTGGACTAGATAGACAGGCTGCCAATGAAGCATTTTCTGAGTTTCTAAATAGTGAAACATTAAATTCTACACAAATTCACTTTGTAAAGCTTATAGTTGATTATATAGTTAAAAATGGATTTGTAGAAGACAATAGAATTTTTATGGAGGATCCATTTAGAAGCGTAGGAAATATAACTCAATTATTTAAAAATAATATGGATGATGCTAGAAAAATTCTGGATATTATAGGAAATATTAAGAAAAACTCAGAAGAATTGACAGAAGAGGCATTCTAAATTAAGGCTAGTAAAATTTATGTATTTTTTAGATACATTAAATTTACTAGCTTTTTTTGTGCAAAGACTTGCAAAAAATAAAATATGTGTTAATATATTTAATATAATAATATATTAACACATAATAAAAACGGAGAAAGGAGTGTGCTAAATTATGAAAAATGAGTTTTATTTAAAAAACTTTACCAGCAAATGGATAAAATACAGCGATTACGATATGAGAGAGGATTCAGACGGAAATATTTATGTAATACCAGCAGAGAACAGCAATTATACAATTTACGATCCATTTGAAAAATCGAATAAAATTTTATTTGATTTAATCGATTTAGGGGATGAAGCATTAAAAGAGGAGCAAGACAAAGCTGCGATTTACAATAAATTAATTTTATTTGTCAAAAACTACGGTTTACTTGGTCTAATAAGTTCAAGTGTATATAACAGAAATATAGTAGGAGAGGACAACGTACTATTTACACAAAACAATATAATAAGCAATACGATAGAAAACCTAGAAAATAATAGTATCATGAAGAGTGATCAATATATAAAATTATTTACTCCTTTTGCGACAGAGGAGGATATATATACGAGAGAATTTGATGAGCATTTAACTGTTGTGAAGGCAGAGGATTCGCCTAGATTCTATGGAAAGAAGCCGTTAGTTATGGACATAGTATTTTCTAAATTTTATGCAGAAAGAGTCGATTGGATATTAGAATACGCAAAGAATATATCAAAAAATTTAAATCAACTTATAATCTACAAAAATGCTAACTTAACTGAGCCAGTTGAGATAATGCCAGACAAATTTAATCCACAAAAGATAGGATTTACCGTGGCGATGTTTGATAAGCCTCAGATTAAATGGGATTTTGATTCACTGCAATCTACTATTGATGTCATATACGCATTTGCCTTGACTGACGACAATAGCATATTAAATCGTTGTAGTTATTGCAATAAGGCGTTTTTTGCAAAAACAGATAGAGAAAAATACTGCTCTCCTTCATGTAGGAACTGTGCAAATGTTGTAAAAAGTAGAAATAAGAAAAAAGCCTTAAAGGATCAGGTCGATAAAGCTGATGAGGATAAAAAAATTCGAGAAAAAATAAAAAAATTCAAAGGTGGTGAAAATGATATGAAAAATGAAAAACGCAAACAGGTGATATATGAATACAAAGAAAAGAAAACGACAGGTGGTGTCTATAAAATAACTAATTTAGAAACTGGAAAAAGTTTAATAAAAGGTGAGATAGATTTGAAATCGATGGAAAATAGATTTAACTTCTCAGTATCAATTAATAGCTGTTTAAATCCAAAGCTTCAAAATGATTGGAAAAAATATGGACCAAAATCTTTTAAATTTGAAATATTAGAAGAAGTAGAAAAGAAGTCAGAATTAGATAATAGACAATTTAAAAAGCAATTAAATGAATTAGCTGAAAAATATATTGAAAAGCTAGATAAAGAAAAATTATATTAAAAATGTATAAAAAATAAAATTGTGCTAATAATATAAATGTATATTTAAACTTGCACAATTGAGCTCAATTATAAATATATAGACCGATATCCTTTAGATTATATAGTTTAAGGGATATCGGTTCTTAATTTTTATTCGACTATAAAAGTATCGATATCTTTGGCATCAGTATATTTTGTAAGTAAGTCTTTAAATTCTGCCATCCATTTTTCTAAATCTTCACTGCCATCAAATGAATAAATAACACTTGCTACCTTTTTTTCGCCTTCTTTGATCATAGCTCTTTGGCTGTCACTAGTTGGATTTCCAAATGGACCTTCTTCATCGTATAAAGTAGGAAGGTGTTCGATATTTACAGATGATTTTCCTATTCCGTCGTAATTTTCTCCGTCGGGAACTCTCTTTAATGTTATATTTTCAGATACACAGCTCAAGTCGTAAGAGCCTATAGAATATCCAGAAGAAACAGAGATTATATTGTTGATTTCAACTACATTATTTATATTGTAAAGGCCTTTTCCTTTTACTATTCTTCTAAGCATTGCTTCTGAAGCGTTTCTGTAAGATGATGGAGATTTTCCAAGTGCTTTGTACGCCTCTCTTGTAGTCTGTATGTGGTTTATTTTTACTATATCCTCTGTAACGTATTTGTTTTCTAATTCTGATATAGTAGAATTAAATTTATCTAAAAGAGAATCAGAAGTTTTTTCTACAGTTACAGAATATGTTAAGATACCTAAAGTTGCATTAGGACAAAGTGATTTTATTTCACTGTCAATTGAAAAAGTCATTTTATTTTGCCTCCTAATAATTTGTTAACTAACTGATTATAATTATATTAGTAAAAGCGATTATTTTAAAGTATAAAATTGAGGATGCTGGGAAAAAGGGGTGATTATATTGAGAATAATTTCCTACAATATACATAGAGGTATGGATAAAAATAAAAAAACAACCTTGTTTCAGATAGTTAAGTACCTAAAGAAACAAAGAGGAGATGTTATATGCCTGCAAGAGGTTTTACGTCATCAGTATGAATTTATGAAATTTTATCTTAGGATGAACGGGATCTTTGCTGAAAATGTAAAATCACAAAAATACGGAATCTGTATTTTTTCTAAATACAAAATAATAGATAAAAAGCATGTATTTTTAACGAGTAAAAAAGAGCAGAGGGGTCTTGCATATATAAAATTAAAAATAGACGAAAATAATTATTTAAATATAATTAACACTCATTTAGGTCTCAATAAAATAGAAAGGTTTAAGCAAATAAATGAGATATTAGATTTTGTAAAAAATATAAATGGAAAAGATAAAAATATAATCTGTGGAGACTTCAATGAAAAAAACTTGAGTATAAATAATCTTAATGATGCTTCAGTAGCATTAAAAAAAGATAATTATCCTACTTTTAGTAAAAGTAGAATAGATTATTGCTTT
>NZ_JBJDXL010000272.1:0-4116 GCF_051866655.1 Intestinibacter sp. | reverse complement strand
GAAAAAAAATACTAAACTAATTTATTTTCATCTAACAAATTAGAATCATCACTATGAATGCTAGTGTTTTCATTTATAAAATCCATAAATTTTTTCATAGTGCTATTTATAATAGCATCTTTTTTTGTAACCATATATATATCCCAGGTAAAGGAATCATCTCTAAAAGGCACATAATTTATTTTACAAGTAGGAGTATGTGAGAAATTTATACTAATACCAATTCCCTCATTTCTCTTACTAAAATCTGTGACAAGAATCATTTCATCAGTCTGTATTATTATATTTGGGTTAAATCCATTTTCTAAACATTTTATAATAAAATTGTGATGTATTTTAGATTGAGTGCCGTTAATAATTATTTTTTCATCTTTTAAATCAGAAAAATCGATATATTCCCTATTAGCAAGAGGGTGTTTTTTATTAATTATGGCATAAATTTTTTCATATTTAACTACTTGATAATCAAATTTTTCTTTGTCAAAATATGCAATTGCAAATCCTAAATCGACATCACCGTTTAGTACAGCCTCTTCACATTTAGAGTCAGTATATTCTTTTATATTTAAAATAATATCTGGATAGACTTTATTAAATTCATTTATTAAATCTAAAGAAAGAGCATTTATTACTCCAAAAGGAACACCGATATTTAAAAATTTTTTATTCTTTTGTTTAATTTCTTCTATACCTTCTGTAAGAATATCAAATTGGTAAACTATAGTAGAAGCTTTATTTTTTAAGTATTCACCATACTCAGTTAATTGATTACCATTAGATGTTCTATTAAAAAGAGGAACACCTATTTCTTTTTCTAAATTACTTATTGACTTACTTAAACCTTGTTGAGAGATATATAAATTTTTTGATGCTTTAGAAAAACTTCCGTCTTCGCATATTTGCAAAAAATATCTTAATGTTTTTATATCCATATAGACCTCCAAATTATATTAAAAAATATAAGAATTTATGACTATATTATATCAAATTACATATTTTTACAATTTTAGTTATCAAATATTTAATTTTGTATTATTATAGAGAATGAAATAATGCTTAAATCAATATTTTAGAATTATAATTGAGAAAATAGAATTTTTAAAAGGGGTGTATCTATGAATAATTGTTATGAATGTGGAGAAAAATTAGTACTTAAAATAGATAATGAAGGTAATAAAGTACAATACTGTGAGAATTGTAAGACATTTAGATATCCAATATTTAATACAGCTATAATTACTGCCGTTGTAAATAAATCTAAAAATAAAGTTCTTTTAATAAAACAATATGGAAAAAATGATTATATATTAGTAGCTGGATATGTAAATAAAGGAGAGTCTGCAGAACAGACAGTAGTTAGAGAGGTTAAAGAAGAGTTAAGATTAGACGTAATAGATTACGAATATATGAGAAGTGAGTATTTTGAAAAATCAAATACACTAATGATGAATTTTATATCTGTAGTTGAAGATGATGATTTATCAAATATATCTGATGAAGTTGATAAGGCAACTTGGTTTTCATTTGAAGAGGCTAGACAAAATATAAAAAAAGGAAGTCTGGCAGAAAAATTTTTAATAAAAATATTAGACAAACTAGAATCTAAGTAAAATATTCTTATATATGAAATAAATTTATTGAATACAGTATTTTATATAGATATAAAACATAAGATTCAAAAACATTGTTAAAAAAAACATAAATGAAAATTAATAAAAAAAATAAAAATATGTAAATTAATATAGAAATAATAATAAATTATACGAGAAAACTATTTCTTAACTAAAACATAAATGAATACAAAAATAAGTTGTAAGTTATACAACTATTATCTGTTTTTCAAGATATCATATCCTTGATAAAATAATAGTGAAAATAACTTATGACTTAATTTTATATTTATAAATATTTATTCAGGGGGAAATAGATTATGGCAAAAGAAGTAAACCTAGTAGAACAAATGCAAAGTATGACAATAGATCTTAACAGTAAAGTTTTAATAGAAAAAGCCGAAAGAGATGGCGTTGAAACAATGTACAAAAGAAAATTAGGATATAATGTACAATGTGGATTTGGTCTTAAAGGTGTTTGTTGTAGAAACTGTGGTATGGGACCATGTAGAATAAGTGCAAAAACTCCAAGAGGACTTTGTGGTGCTGACGAACATACAATAGTTGCTAGAAACTATGCTAGAATGTGTGCAGGTGGTACTGCAGCTCACTCTGACCATGCTAGAGATATAACTCATACAATGGCTTTAACATCAAAAGATGGTGGATATACTATAAAAGAACCAGAACAATTAATAGCATTGGCAAAATCTTGGGGAATAGAAACAGAAGGCAAAGATATATATGATATAGCTCATGAGGTTGCATATGAAGGATTGATGGAATTTGGTAAACCATTTGGAGTATCAAGATTCTTAGTAAATGCTCCTAAGAAAAGACAAGAAATCTGGAAAAAATATGGATATGAACCAAGAGCAATAGATAGAGAAATAGCTACAGTAATGCATTCAACTCATATAGGATGTGCAGCTGACTGCGAATCAATAATAGATATTGCTATAAGATGCTCTATGGCAGATGGATGGCAAGGATCTATGATAGGAACTCAATTCTCTGATATTATGTTTGGTAGTCCAAAACCAGTTCGTACAGAAGCTAACTTAAATGTATTAGAAGAAAATAACGTAAACATCATATTACATGGACATGAACCAACATTATCAGAAATGATAGTTTTAGCAGCAGATTTACCAGAAATGAAGGCACTAGCTAAAGAAGTTGGAGCTGATGGAATTACATTATCAGGTATATGCTGTACAGGTAATGAGCTTACAATGAGACATGGTATAAAAATAGCAGGTGACTTCCATCAACAAGAACTTGCAATAGTTACAGGTGCTGTAGAAGCCATGATAGTTGACGTTCAATGTATATTCCCAGCATGTGCAGAAGTAGCTAAGCATTATCATACTAAATTCATAACTACTTCACCAAAAGCTCAAATAACTGGTGCTACTTATATGGAATTCCATGAAGAAACAGCAGTTGAAGATGCTAAAACAATAGTTAGAGAAGCTATATTAAATTTCAAAAACAGAGATAAATCAAAAGTTTTAATACCAGATTTAAAATCAGAAGGTGTAGTAGGATTTAGTGAAGCAGCAATAGTTGGACAATTAAACAATGTTGTAAATTCTCAAATAGATGAAATGAATACAGTAAAACCTTTAGTTGATGCTTTAGCATCAGGAGTAATAAGAGGTGTAGTAGGAGTAGTTGGATGTAATAATGCTAAAACTCCATCAAATTACAACCATTTAACTGTGATAAAAGAATTAATTAAAAATGATTTCTTAGTAGTTTGTACAGGATGTGGTGCATCAGTAGCAGCTAAAAATGGATTAATGTTAAAGGAAAATGCTAAAAAATATGCAGGTAAAGGACTTGCAACAGTTTGTGAGCTAGTTGATATACCACCAGTACTACATGTTGGATCTTGTGTTGACAACTCTCGTATATTAAATGTATGTACAGCAGTTGCAAACTTTATGGATTGTGATGTATGTGATTTACCAGTTGCAGGTTGTGCACCTGAATGGATGTCAGAAAAAGCTATAGCTATAGGTACTTATGTAGTTGCAACAGGTATAGATACATATTTAGGTGTAATGCCTCCAGTAGGTGGTTCATCAAGAGCTGTTAATTACTTATGTGGTGGATTAAAAGAAAAATTAGGCGCTTGCTTCCATGTTTGCGAAGAACCAATTCAATTAGCTAAAATGATAATGGATGATATAGAAGCTAAGAGACCTGCTTTTGAAGAAATATATCAAAAAAATGTAATGAATAAGTAATTAAAAGATTATTAGTAATTAAAGATAAAAAATCTCTAGATAATTCCCTGTCTAGAGATTTTATATAAAATATTTAATTTTTTAATAGAATAGTAATTTCATAAAACCATATTCATATTCCAATTTTGAAAATATTATTCTAATCTAAATACAACAAAAGACTATGTCTGTCTAATAAGTAGTCTTTTGTTTTTTTAATTTATTTAAATGTTCTTATAATTATCGTAGAAAAAAAATTTAATAATATTCGT
>NZ_JBJDXL010000271.1:0-4127 GCF_051866655.1 Intestinibacter sp. | reverse complement strand
CATTTTATTTTCGTCTAGATCTATAGTTGGTACGAATTTTTCAACTGATGGTATTAAGTATTCTTTTTCTCCAGATGACACTACATACACGTCGTTTATAGCATGTTGTAAAACGTCCTTAACAACTCCTATTTTTTCGCCATCTATCGTAAAAACATCTAATCCAATCAAATCAGCTACGAAAAATTCGCCTTCTTCTAATTCTACAGATTCTTCTCTAGGAATGTACATATTTTTAGTCTTTAATCTCTCCGCTAAATCTATAGAATCGATGTCTTTTATTTTCATTATTACCATGTTACCTTTATATCTAACTCTTTCAACTTCGTATTTATTATTTAGACCCTTTTCTGTATAAAAATACTCTAAGTCGTCAAAACGATATATATCATCTGTATATGGGTAAACACGCACTTCACCCTTTAAACCTTGTGTATTTACTATTTGTCCAATTCTAAAAACAGTTAACTTTTCAGCCATATTCTCACCTCTTTTGTCATTTTTATTATATACAAAAAGGACTAGGTATATACCTAATCCTTTTTATACTATCTCAAGAGAAACCTTAAGGTGCTCTTTATTTCCAGCAGATTTTAACACAGTTCTAATAGCCTTAGCTATTCTACCTTGTTTTCCTATAACCTTGCCCATATCATCTTGAGAAACTGAAAGTTTTAGGATTATTTCACCTTTTTTCTTAGTTTCTTCAATGCTCACCTCATCAGGATTATCAACTAGAGCTTTGACAATATCTAATACTAGCTCTTTCATATTTTCCATCTCCTAAAATGTTACATATAAACTAATTTTAGTTTATTATTTTTCTATTATTCCTTGGCCTTGTAATAATTTTTTAACTGTATCTGTAGGTTGAGCTCCAACTTTTAACCATTTGTTAGCTTTTTCATCGTTTATTTTTATTTGTTTTGGTTCAGATACTGGATTGTAGTATCCTATTTCTTCTATGAATTTTCCATCTCTTGGTGCTCTAGAATCTGCAACTACTATTCTGTAAAAAGGTTTTTTATTAGAACCCATTCTTTTTAATCTTATTTTAACTGCCATTTTATATACCTCCGAAAATTTTTCTATTTTAGTTTTTTAATTTATTTATTTAAAGAAAGGAAGCCCTGGAAAACCGCCTCTTTTCTTCATACCCTTACCACCAGAAGTAAACATCTTCATCATCTTTTTCATTTCGTTTAATTGTTTTATTAGTTTATTTACTTCCTGTACACTTGTTCCACTACCTTTTGCTATTCTTCTCTTTCTAGATGCATTTAGTATTTGTGGATTTCTTCTTTCTTCAATAGTCATAGATTGTATTATGGCTTTTATTCTGTTCATTTCCTTGCCATTCATATCTACGTCGCCTATTTGATTTTTTAAATCTCCCATTCCTGGAATCATTCCAAGAATTTTTTCCATAGAGCCCATCTTTTGGATTTGTTCCATTTGGTCTAAGAAATCTTCAAAATCAAATTCTTGTTTTTTAAGCTTAGCTCCTAGTGCCTTGGCTTTTTCCATGTCCATTGTCTCTTGAGCTTTTTCAATTAAACTAAGGACATCTCCCATTCCTAATATTCTAGAAGCCATTCTATCTGGATGGAAAGGCTCTAAATCATCTAGCTTTTCACCCATACCTATGAATTTTATAGGTTTTTGTGTTACAGCTCTGATTGAAAGTGCTGCCCCACCTCTAGTATCACCATCTAATTTAGTAAGTACAACTCCGTCGATACCTAAAATCTCATCGAAGCTCTCAGCCACATTGACTGCATCTTGACCTGTCATTGAATCTACTACTAAAAGTATTTCATGTGGTTTGACTTCTGTTTTTATAGATTTTAATTCATTCATCAATTCTTCATCTACATGAAGACGACCTGCTGTATCTATTATAACTAAATCATTGTTGTTTTTTATAGCATGACTAAGTCCTGCCTTTGCAATATTAACTGGGTTTTCTTTGTCGCCCATATTAAATACTTCTATACCTAAATTTGAACCGACAACCTCTAATTGCTTTATTGCAGCTGGTCTATATACGTCACAAGCTACAAGCAGTGGTTTCTTTCCTTGTTTTTTGAAATATCCACCGATTTTACCAGATGTAGTTGTCTTACCTGCCCCTTGCAATCCTACCATCATTATAATTGTAGGTGGCTTAGAAGATATCGAAATTTTACTTTGAACATCTCCCATTAAAGCAGTAAGCTCTTCATTAACTATCTTTATAACATGCTGTGCTGGAGTTAAGCTCTCCATAACCTCTTGTCCAACACATCTCTCTTGCACCTTTTTTACAAAATCTTTTACGACTTTAAAGTTTACATCAGCTTCAAGTAATGCAAGTTTTACTTCTCTCATAGCTGCCTTTACATCTTTTTCTGTAAGTTTTCCTTTTGATTTTAACTTACTAAGAGCACCTTGCAATTTATCAGATAAACCTTCAAATATCATTTTAACAACTCCCTACATATTTCTTCTATATTTTCTAGCTTAGGGATTAAATCAGCACAATCTCTATTGTGCAATAAATCTTCTTTAATGTCAATAATTTTCTCCCCAATAGACTTAAGGAATTTTTCTTGGTCTTTTGCCTTAGATACTAAATGTAGTTTACTCTCGTATTCTCTAAGTATTTTCTCTGAACGCTTTAATGTGTCGTAAACCCCTTGTCGTGATACTCCTAAGTTCTCGCTGATCTCTCCTAAAGAATAATCTTCTTCATAGTAAAGAGACACCATTTCTCGTTGTTTGTCAGTCAATAATTCTTTGTACTGCTCAAACAATAATCCAATTTCAACCATTTTTTCTATGTTCATAACAATCACTTCCAAGACCTTACTGTAAAGGTTCTTTACTTTACACATTGTATTTTATATCAAATAAATACTATTGTCAACATTTATTTTACGCTAAGTTTAACCGAATAAAGCATCTACAAATGATTTAGAATCAAAATCCTGTAAATCCTCCATTTGTTCTCCTACACCTATTAATTTTACAGCTACATCTACTTCTGATTTAACAGCTAGGATAACTCCACCCTTTGCTGTTCCGTCTAATTTAGTAAGAACTAGTCCTGTTATATCACAAACTTGTTTGAAGCTCTTTGCTTGTGATACGGCATTTTGTCCAGTTGTAGCATCTACTACTAATAGGACTTCTTTTTTAGCCTCTGGATATTCTCTATCTACTATTTTAAATACTTTTCCCAACTCGTTCATTAGGTTTGATTTATTGTGCAGACGTCCTGCTGTGTCACAAATTAATACATCTACTCCTCTAGCCTTAGATGCCTTTATAGCGTCGAATATTACTGCCCCTGGATCTGCACCCTCTTGATGCTTGATTAAATCTACGTTACATCTATTTGCCCATACCTCTAATTGATCTATAGCCGCTGCTCTAAATGTATCTCCAGCTGCAAGAAGTACTTTCTTTCCTTCTTTTTTGTATCTATATGCAAGCTTTCCTATAGTAGTAGTTTTTCCTACACCATTTACACCTACCATAAGTATTATAGTCGGACTATGTGATGCGTCTAATTTAGAATCGTCCTTTGATAAAATTTCTTCAACTATCAGTTTTAATTCTTCTCTTACATCTTGTGGATCAGTTATTTTCTTGCTTCTTATAGCATCTTCTAATTTTTCCATTATTTCCATAGTAGTGTTTACACCTACATCAGCAGTTATTAAAACCTCTTCTAAATCCTCTAGAAGCTCTTCGTCTACCTTAGTGTAAGATTTTAATACTTCATCTACTCTATCTGTTATTCCTTGTTTTGCCTTTGTTAGACCTTGTTTTAATCTATCGAATAGGCTGACTTTTTTTGGTTGTTCTTCTATTTGCTCAGCTTCTTCAACTTCTTGAACTGTTTCTTCTTGCAAATCACAAGCTTCATCTAAAGGCTCTTCTACAGCTTCTATTTGTTCTTCTTCTAACTCTTGTGTAGCAGCCTCTTGTTCTAACTCTTCTAGTGCTTCTTGAGCTTCTTCTACTTCTTCAACTGGTGGTATTTCTTCTACAATTTCTTGTTCTTCTTGTAAGTCGTCTTCTTCTATTAATTCTTCTCTTACTTTTTTAACTTCTTCTTTTACTTCTTCTTTTTTATTTTT
>NZ_JBJDXL010000270.1:0-4131 GCF_051866655.1 Intestinibacter sp. | reverse complement strand
TAGTAGTTGGATATATTACAGAATTAGTACAAATAGATATTGTCTTTATTGTTGAGTAAGTAGTGTCATTTAAAAAGCCTTCTAATTTTGTATCTATAATATTTTCAACTACAAGACCGACTAGTCGATCTCCATTTATGAAGTCATACGCCATTTTTATAAAGAAATTAAGCTGACTTTTAATTAATCCTACCACTAAGCTGATTACTTGTTCTTTATTTTCTTGAACATAATCGCATAGCTTAGATAATAGTGTTGATGTAATAGAATATAGATTTTTATCTAAGGTTACTTTTATCTTGCCACCGAAAATTTCAGCGATACTTTTATCCTCTGATAATTGATTTTGTAAAAATTTATCTAGTGAATTTTCTAATACATTTGGCAGATTTTTAATTATATAGCTGTTTAAATTATTTTCAACTGCTGATTTAACCTTAGATATATTTTCATATCCTACAAGCTGATCAATAGTCTTAGCTGTAGCAGCCTTATAAATGTCTTCCTTGCTTAAAATTAAAGCTCTCACTACTTCTTCTTTAAGCATTTTATCTACTGCAGATTTTACGCTATCGTCTACTGATTTATTTATATCGTTGTTTATAGATTCTACTAACACTTGAGGTAGTACATTGTTTAAATTTTGTTGCTTATCTATTTTAGCTTGTGCAAATTTTATAATCGCATCATCAAATCTATCTAAATTAGATAAAAAGCTTTGTGAAGCACTTAAAGCTCTATCCTTTGTCAATACTCCACCTACTTCTATATTTTCCACTGTCTTAGATAAAGATTTTGCAATTGCAGCTTTATTTTGGTTGCATTTATCTATAATAAACTCATATAAAAATTTGCTTATTTTGTTTTTCTTTTCACTTGCTATATCGACTAATACCTTAAAGTTATTATTAGATACCCAATTAAATATAGTTTCTGAGAAGCTATCCTTTTTAGAGTTAAATAAGCTCTCTACTCTCTTACCCTTCAAAAGCTCGTTGTCTATAAAATAAGCCATTCCACTGGCAAATCCATCCTTATGAGCTGGAATATATCCTTGGGCAAAAATTTTAAACACAGGTATCTTAGCTACAAATTCGTTCTTCTTATAAGGATGGAATATCATCCACAATGCTATTACATTTGTCAATATACCTACTAATCCCATAAGCACGCATGCCATTATTGTATTTTGGTATCCATTGTAGAATCCAAAGCTGTTGATTGTGCCCTTTATAGCAAATGCAAATATCAATCCCGCTATAGTTCCCAGTAATGCACCAAAGTAAGATAATGGTTTAAGCTGTTTGCCCATAAAGCTTTGCGCTATATCGCATATTTCGTCTTCATCTAGCTTCATTAAGTTATTGTAGATAATTCTCTTTACATTGTTATCTACAACCTGTTCTACATTGTTTACTAGGCCCTTGTGTAGTTTTTCACTTAAAGATAAACCTAAGCCTTCTTTATCTTTAATCAAATCTAAGACATCGTCTATTTCTTTGTCCTTTAATTCATCGAATATGAATTGTTTTAAATCTGTGAATTTGTTGCAAATTAACAGCATCAGCTTTTCTTTGTTGTTTAATATAATACTTTCAAAATCTACACTATCTAAACAATTCATAACTAATTTTTCAATATATGACTTACATACATTTTTGTTATTAACTATATATTTAGAGATTATTTTTGGTAATTTCTTAGATAGTAAAGTTATCTTATCCACAGAAATCATATCTTCTATTTTATTAGATAATATTTGTTTAATTTTATTATCCACAGCTCCACGTAGATAAAGATTTATCTTAGATTTATTTGATTTTATAAATCTATATATCCATGGTATAGCCTTTGATTTAAATAATGGCTCTAAATCTATTTTTACAAGCTCTGAAATTTGTCTTTCCTTAAAGCTTGAAATTACTTTTTCTATTAAGATATCTCCATTTGCTTCAAATAAATCTATTAATTTATCACAAATGATTTCTTCCCTTATATCTAGTTTATCTTCTAAGAACTCAACTATATCCCCAATATTTGTATCTTCTAAGAACTTCATTATTGCTAGGTATATTTTATTGCTTGCTTCTGGAGTTAATTCATAATTCATAACCATATCTGAAGCTCTATCGACAACCTTTAGAGTTTGAGATATTGAAGATAACATACCGGCGAATTTTTCGATCATTCCCTTTATAGATTCGTCTTCAATTTTATCTACAGTTTCTCCAACTGCACTGTTTATTACAGTGTCTATTTTGTCCTTATTTTCGTATAGCCAGTTAGATATATGAGGAGCTAGCTCTGGGATAATATCCTTGATATAGCTGACTATTGAATTAGCAAGTTCTTCTGGAAGTATCTCAAATAAAGTCACATCCATATCTCTAGCTACTGCTAATAATTCTGATATAATTTGTTTTAATCTTTCTCTATTAGCATCGTCCTTTGCTAGGTTCTTTATATGTTCGAATAATAGAGCATTTATATTTTTTAGCCCTTCTTCACCTAATATATCTAGTAAAGTTTTTTGACCTAAATTTATTTGTAGCTTAGATATTACTGATGTCAAATCTAGTAATTCATAAACCTTTTCTAATAATTCCATGCATTGTTGTTCATCATCGATTATATCGTTTATAGAATTATTTAAGATATTTGAAATACCTTCAGTTAAATTCACGCTAGCCTCATCGCTTAAAATTTCACTAAAAGTAATCGCCTTATTTTCATCATATAAACATGCTAAAAATTCTTCTAGCTTATTATCTGTCTCCAAAACATCTACAATCAATTCAACTATATTAGTGCTGATGCTATCTAATTGATCCTTTTGTAGTATATTTTTTATTTCTATTTTATTAGACAAATTATCTATTAATTTAGGTAGTTCCTCTTGTAAATTTTGCTCAATAAAAGTAACACATTGCTCAGCACTATTACTTATAGCTGGGATATGCTTAATTTTCACACCCTTAAAGGCATCATCCAAGGAATTAGTCATAAAATCCACACATGCAGCATCTATAACGCGCGCGAAATCCTCGCTTTCTATAGAACCTCTCAAAGTCTGTGAGTTTATTATGTCCTTTTCAACTAATTCACTTACCTCTTCTATAAATTTCACCTTGTTCTTTTTAACTGCACCACCGATTTTTAATGGAGTGTACTCTTTGAAAATCATATTTACAGCATATTTATTAGTTATATATCCTGCTACAGCCCCTGAAAAACCTTGTGTAAATATAAAAAGAAGGTCTTGTATATTTACCATTTCTATCACCCATTTACTATAATTTATATATTTTTCCTTAAACAATTAGTATATACTAATTTTTACTATTTCTCAATAATCGCACAATAAAACGATTCGATTTTAAACCATGTAAATTAATTTTACCTTCTTATTATGTACTTTATTTTAAATATTTAAAAGCCCTTCCAATTAATTAAAATTGAAAGAGCTTTTTAAATTAAATAAGTCTAGTCATTATTCGTTCAGCTATAAAGGCTACTACTGTAAATATAATCGCCATATATAATGGTACTGTTAAAATACTTTTACTTAGTACATAAGAAATTCCTATAAGTATTAATAATGCAATCATTATAGTTACCCAAATAACTATAAATCCCAAGACTTTATTATCCATTATAGATTTTTTCTCTGTATTTTCATCTGAATCAAATGAATTTTTACATATATATTTCACGATTGCAACTGAAGCTATTATAATAAGCAACGCATTCAATATATCACCTGTAGATAGCGTAAGTACAAAATTTCTAGGTTCTATAAACATACACACTATTACTTGCTTTATCACATAAATAGCGCCAATAATCCATATACACATAAGCGCTGTGTTTGCACCTTCTAGGATTTTTTGTTTTGTCGTCTTTTCAGGTAATTCTGCTATTATATTATCACAAATCTCTTTGCAATTTCCTCCAAATACATTATTTATATCTTCTCCTCTTTCCTGTGCATCTAATACCATCTCGATTATATCAGCTCTAACTAATTCCTGATCGTATTCAGAAATATTAGAGCCTCTCAGATAGCAAATCATATCTGTAAGTATCTTATCATTTTCTTCATTTATCAATTCTTCACGTTCGTTATTTGCC
>NZ_JBJDXL010000269.1:0-4142 GCF_051866655.1 Intestinibacter sp. | reverse complement strand
TGAGTCAAACCAAAACCAAATGACCGATCAAAGAAGCAATAGAATGACAGATCAGAGATCGAATAGACAATCTAATTCACAAAATAACAATAGACAATTTAGATAAATAAGTGTAGAGAATTGCCAAATTACAATATGCTAATTTGGCAATTCTTTTTGCAAAAAAATATATGAAAAATTTTACTTTTATATAAAATATAGGAAGCTAAATGATAAAAAGTATGATATTATTTATTATCCGATAAAAATTAGCATAAAGTAAATTGTAAAATTGAGTGAGTGATAGGAGGTAAAAAATGGCAACTAGAAAAGTGTACAGAGCAAATACTAAAGGAAATTATTTTGTAAATCCAGTAAATGTAGATTTTGAATGGAATCCAGGATTTGCAGTAGTTCAAAAGCAAAAAAATATTGAAAATCTACACAAAGAGTATAAGAAAATTTATCCAGAAGACAATGTTTTAGAGATTTCTACAAAGTCTAAAAATGAATTAGGTGTAAAGTTAAGTGCTTTCAATCTTAGTTTTAGAACAAAAAGCCAAAAGGTCTATACTGTAGAAGCCGCATTTCAATCAAGTAAAAAATTTGAAAACGGTGGTCCATATAGAGATATTTTAGATATGGATCCAAAATCGGCTAAAAGAGATGAACGATTGAAAACTTCCGGCAAGCTAGTTTCTTTTGTATTTCCAAATTACGAATGGCCATTAGAGCCAAAAACTCTGTTTTACGATTGGCTTTACATAAATTCTCTATGTCAAAATAGAGATTTAGCAAAGGAAATTTTAAATTACAATGCATTCACAGATATTGAATTTAATCCAAATAAATCGATAAATTGTCAAGCTCGCTCAGCAGCATTATATGTATCGCTTGCAAAGAGAGGCTTACTGAAAACAGTTCTTAAGAATAGAGACGAATATATAAAAATTATGAAATCTGCTTATTAGTATTATTTTTATATGTGTTATAAAAAACTATGTGATAAAATTTCGCATAGTTTTTTGTTTTGAAGAAATAATAAATATAATTTGAAACGAAATATTTATTTAATGGAGACAAAATGGATAAAGCAGAATTTATAATAACACTGACAGGAATAAAAGGACTAGGGAGAAGGACGATAAATAAAATAATAAATCAAGGCGTATTAAATAGTTTAGAAACCGATGAAACTATAGATTACCTAAACTCATTAAATCTAAAAGAAGTAACGACTAAAAGTGATCTAATACACGCAAATGAAAT
The DNA here is from genome assembly GCF_051866655.1 of Intestinibacter sp. Taxonomy (GTDB): domain Bacteria; phylum Bacillota; class Clostridia; order Peptostreptococcales; family Peptostreptococcaceae; genus Intestinibacter. Next base: position 2,894 of record NZ_JBJDXL010000269.1, on the reverse strand, counting down.
AGCCAAAAGAACGATTGAAATTTGTGATAGAGAAAATATTAAAATATCGACTGTATTAGACTGTAATTTCCCTAAAAAATTAAAAAATATAAACGACAATCCAGCGATAATATACTATAAAGGAAACGCAGATTGCTTATCAGATAAGTCAATTGCTATTATAGGCACGAGAAATCCCAGCTTGCATGGAGCTGATGTTTCTTACAATATATCTTCTACATTATCACATAGAGGATATACCATAGTCAGTGGTCTTGCAGATGGATGCGATACATTTGCTCACTTGGGGAGTTTAGATGTTTTGGGTAGAACTATTGCAGTTATGCCTTGTGGATTAGATACGGTTTATCCTAAGCATAATCAAAATTTGTTTGATAGAATAATTGAAAACAATGGTTGTGCTATAAGTGAATATCCTCCAGAAATGATTGTCTCTAAGTATAAATTTATCGAAAGGGACAGACTACAGAGTGCGCTCGCTGAAGGAGTTATAGTAGTTGAAACTACTTTAAATGGAGGCAGCTTTCATACTGTAAATTACGCCTTTGATCAGAATAAAATAGTAGGCTGCTACAGGCACGATCAGAAATATACGAATTTAAAATCAGTCAAAGGCAATATAAAATTACTCGAAAACGACAAAATTATGCCTATTTACAGTGAGGAAACCTTAGAACAGTTTATCGGTAAGCTAGATAGTGTTTTTTATTCCCAAAAATCAGAACAGATAGAATTTAAATTATTATAGTAACTAGATAAACCCGTTGTTTTTTATGGTAGGTTTATCTAGTTATTTTTATTCTTTTGTAGGTTTAAGTATTTTTCTTCCTATTTTAAAATAAAATGCCATAGAGAAAAATACAGTTAAAAACTCGGCTACAGGAGTAGAAAGCCATATTCCAGCTACTCCTAAAAATCTAGGAAGTGTAATTATAGCGATGCATATGAATATCAATGTATGAAGCACTGATATAATAGCCGAAATAGTTCCGTTTCCTATCGCTGTGAAATATCCAGACATGAAGATATTTATACTTATAAGTAGGAAACAGAATGAGAACAATTTAATTCCAAAACAAGCTATATTATATACATCTACATCTGATGTAAATCCTAGAATTATATATTTTCCGCCAAACATCGAGATTAAGAAAATCAAAACAGAGCTTATTCCCAATGATATGAAACTGTATTTTAGACTTTCTTTTATCTTATCAAAATTTTTGGCGCCTAGATTAAAGCTGATAACAGGAGATATACCTACTGTTATCCCAAAATAAAATGCAATAAAGAAATAGTACATATAGGTTATGATAGACATCGCCGCAACGCCGTTTTCTCCGTGGAAAACAAGTATACTTTTGTTGAATAAAAGCGTTGTTATCCCAGTCGAAAACTCTGTGAACATCTCTGAGCTACCATTGTAGCATGAATACAATAGTTGTTTAAAATCTATCTTAGGCTTAGTAAATTTAAGATGTGATTTGTCACTTATAAAATAAACTAATCCTATTAATGCTGATATAGCAATAGATGAAAATGTACCTAATCCAGCTCCAAGTATTCCAAGCTTGAACACAGCTATAAATATATAGTCAAATACAAGGTTTAGCCCTAGCCCAACAGTAGACATAAGTAACGATAATTTTGGGTTTCCATCGACTCTCGCGTAATACTCAAAATACAGCTTGAACATCATAGGAATTATCATAAGCACCGTTACGAAACCATATGTCATAGTGTAAGGCAGCAATTTTTCCGTTGATCCCAGCATTATAAGTATAGGCTTCAAAAATACTAAAAACAAAATTGTAAGTATTATCGAAATCACAAATAAAACAAGTGTCACAAAAGAGAAGAAACTATTTGCTTCGTCCTCGTTTTTTTCTCCAAGCTTAATCCCAACCAATGCTCCAGAACCATTTGCAAGCATAACAGAAATACCAAAGAACACACATGTTATCGGAATAACTATATTTATAGCAGCTAAAGCATTTGAATTTACAAACCTAGACACAAAAAATCCGTCTATAGTAGTGTAGAAGGATAAAAATACCATTGTGATTATCGATGGAATTACAAATCTTACAAATTGTGGATAGGTCTGCTTTTTCGAAAAAAATTCCTCCATTTTATCATCCTTTCCAAAATAAATATTTAATCAATTATTATTAATCATAAATGATATAAAAATATTGTCAATGGTTAACTAAAGGAAATTTTTTAATTGGAAGTTCAGAATGAGTTATTCCACAATTTTAAATAGATAGAATTAGATTTTTTGCAAATAATATAACTAAATATAATTAGATATGTAAAATGGAGGTTCGTCATGCATAAAAAACACATAAAAAATAGCAAAAATAATAAAAATAAAATAGACCTTGAAAATAACAAGGAATTTCAAGAAAGATATGAAGACAACAAATGGATTTCTGCGCTTAAGCAAGATCCAGTTACAGATGAGCAATCTCATGTACAGACTGATTATAGACAGCTTAAGTAAAATATATTATATTGAAAAAAAGGTATAGGCTAATTTAGCAAGCCTATACCTTTTTAAAAACTTATCATATAAAATTATTTAAAGAAAATACTTCGAAATATTCCAAATAAATCGGATTTTGGGTTAATAATAGAATCCATATATTTATATTGCGCAAGGGCATCCTCTTTAAATTTATTAGTACAAATTTGTATAGCACTTTGATCATCTATTGAATTTAAAATATCAATAACATCTTCTGTAATATTTCTATTTACCTTATATCCTAAATAATCTTCAATACAGTCAAAAAAAGCATTTAGCATATTAAATACAGAATCAAATAAACCGAAAGTTAATCTATTTGAATTTTGTATTTGATTTAACACATAATTTTTTTTATCTAAGA
>NZ_JBJDXL010000268.1:0-4149 GCF_051866655.1 Intestinibacter sp. | reverse complement strand
ATTTCCATTTTTTCACCTCTTTATGTATATATTGTATATATCTTATATATACAATATATACTAACATGTACACTCTGTCAAGTAATTTTAAGATAATTTAAACTAAAAAAGAGCTTGTAACTCCTAAAAGTCACAAGCTCTCAAATAATCCTTAGTCAACTATATTAACAAGTGTCCCAATTCCTTCAATTGTACACTCAACTTTATCTCCGCTCTTCAAATACTTAGGTGGTTTAAATCCCATCCCAACTCCTGATGGAGTTCCTGTAGCAATTATATCACCTGGTTTTAATGTCATTCCAGCTGATAGGTCATTTATTATTGTCGGTATATCGAATATAAAATGTTTAGTATTTGATGATTGTCTAACTTCTCCATTTACCTTACTTAAAACATCTAATTCTACTGGTGGTGTTATTTCATCCTTATAAACTATCCATGGACCAAGTGGTGTGAAGGAATCTATACTCTTTCCTCTAAACCATTGTCCTCCATGTCTTTGTTGAAGGTCTCTAGCACTTACATCATTCATTATTGTGTATCCAAATACATAATCGTAAGCGTCTTCTTTTTTGATGTTTATTCCTTCTTTGCCTATTATTACAGCAAGCTCTACCTCATAATCTACTTCTTCTGAAACACCTTGGTAATTAGTTATTTTATCGTCTATTCCTATAGCCTTATTTACTCTTTTTGAGAAATAGATTGGGTATTTAGGTAGTTCGTAGTTAGCGTTGAAGCTTCTATTAGTTTCTTCAACGTGGTCTTTGTAGTTAAGACCTAAGCAAAGAACGTCTTTCACAGGATTTACTATTGGAGCACATAGCTTGACATCTTCTAATAAATCAACTTTTATACTAGCATCGTCTTCATATGCTCTATTTTTTAAAACTGCTAAATCACTTTCTGTTGCATTTGCTATAAAGTCATTCATATCTTCGTAGTCTTTTTGTAATTCAAGAGATTTAAAGCTATAAACTCCTGTCATTTTGCTATTTACTATTCCCAATGTTTCTACATCATTTAATAGATATGTAACAAATTTCATTTTCCATTCCCTCCAGTTTATTTATAAAGTTATGTATTAATTTATATACAAATTATTTATTAAGTCGTCTTCTTCTCTTAGTAGCTCTTTTAAGACGTTTATTAAGAGCTACTCTATCACTTTTATCTAAATCCTCTCTAAATCTACTCATTTCAGCCATGAAGTCGTCGATTACTTCTAGTAGGTTTTCCCTATTTCCTAGAAATAACTCTGTCCATAAATCCTCGTTTATGTCGGCTACCCTCGTAGCATCTCTATAGCTTCCTCCCATGTAGATTTCGGTATTTCTAGCTTCTACATCACTGTTTATCAGAGATACTGCCATAACGTGTGGCAAATGTGATGTAAATGCAATTATTTGATCGTGGAAGTCTGAGCTAATTCTTATAATTCTCTTAAATCCAAGCTTGTATATAATTGCTTGTAAAAGTAATACATTGTCGTCGTCATTTCTCTCAGTGTCGATTAATAGATAATTTGCACCTTTATAACATTCTGCAGTGGCATGGTCAATTCCTTTATTTTCTCTACCTGCCATAGGATGTCCGAAAATAAAATCTACATTATCTGGAATAATATCATCTAACTCCTTGATTAAAGAACCTTTTATTCCTGCAACATCTGTGACTATCGCACCATCCTTGAAATTATTTCTATTTTCCATCATAAACCCTTTTATAAGTCTAGGATAAATACAAATAATGACTAAATCTGCTATTTCTAAAAACTCCTTTGCTTTATCTGAACCATCTTTTATAACACCCATTTTTTTTGCTTTTTCTATAGATTCTAAATTTGTATCTATAGCATACACATCTTCGAAGCCAGCCTCATTGAAGGCCATTGCGAAGGAACCACCAATAACACCTAAACCAACAATTGTAATATTCATACTAGATTGTCGCACCTTCTAAATCTATGTATGTTTTTAAGTTTTTCATTATTTCGTCAAATTTATCTGGTTTTATTGATTGTTTTCCATCACATAATGCTTTTGCTGGGTTGTTGTGTACTTCTATCATAAGTCCGTCTGCTCCTACTGCTATAGCAGCTTTTGCTAAAGGCTCTACTAAATCACGTTTACCTGTTGCATGAGATGGATCTATTATTATTGGTAAGTGTGATTTTTCTTTTATAACTGGTACTGCACTTAAATCTAGTGTATTTCTTGTTGCCTTTTCAAATGTTCTTATACCTCTTTCACAAAGTATAACATTTTCGTTACCACCAGCCATTATATATTCCGCACTCATTAGCCATTCTTCTATAGTTGAGCTCATACCTCTTTTTAATAATACTGGAGTTTTTACTTTACCTACTTCCTTTAATAAATCGAAGTTTTGCATATTTCTTGCACCTATTTGGATTACATCTACATCTTCTACGAATTTATCTAAGTATTCTGCAGACATTAATTCTGTTACTATTGGAAGTCCTGTTTCTTGTTTTGCTATTTTTAATAATTCTAATCCTTTAAGCTCTAATCCTTGGAAGCTGTATGGTGAAGTTCTTGGCTTGAATGCTCCACCTCTTAGGAAGTTTGCCCCTGATGCTTTTACTGCCTTTGCTACTTCTACTATTTGTTCTTCGCTCTCAACTGAACAAGGACCTGCCATTATTCCTAGATGACCTCCACCTACTTTTGTTCCGTTCACATCTACTATTGTAGGCTCTGGATGGAATAATTTATTTGCTTTTTTGTATGGCTCTTGTACCTTTAATACTTTTTCTACACATGCAAATGTCAATAATTCATCTGGATCTATATAAGCAGTATCTCCAACTACCCCTAATACTGATGTTGAAGTTCCATCTATTTTATCGACATCCGCTCCTTTATCTTGTATAACTTCGATTACTTCATTTATATCCTCTTGTGTAAACCCGTTTTTCATTACAACTATCATAATATTTCCTCCTACGACCTCTTTAAATGCTTTATATTATTTAAATATCTATTATTTACCCTAAATTTACAATAAAATCTAATAAAAAATTTTTATTTCTATAATGTTATTTCTTTTCCTTCTACTTCAGCGTATTTCTTAACAACCTTCATTATTTCATCAAATTTGTCCGGTTTTATTGATTGTTTTCCATCGCATAATGCTTTTGCTGGGTTGTTGTGTACTTCTATCATAAGTCCGTCTGCCCCTACTGCCATTGCAGCTTTTGCTAGTGGTTCTACTAAGTCACGTTTACCTGTTGCATGAGATGGATCTATAATTATTGGTAAATGTGATTTTTCTCTTATAACTGGTACTGCACTTAAATCTAATGTATTTCTTGTTGCAGTTTCAAATGTTCTTATTCCTCTTTCACAAAGTATGATATTTTCATTACCACCAGCCATTATATATTCCGCACTCATTAGCCATTCTTCTATAGTTGAACTCATACCTCTTTTTAATAATACTGGAGTTTTTGTCTTACCTACTTCCTTTAATAAATCGAAGTTTTGCATATTTCTTGCACCTATTTGAATTACATCTACATCTTCCACAAATCTATCTAAGTATTCTGCAGACATTAATTCTGTTACTATTGGAAGTCCTGTTTCTTGTTTTGCTATTTTTAATAATTCTAGCCCTTGTAGCTCTAATCCTTGGAAACTGTATGGTGAAGTTCTTGGTTTAAATGCTCCACCTCTTAAGAAGTTTGCCCCTGATGCTTTTACTGCCTTTGCAACTTCTACTATTTGTTCTTCACTTTCAACTGAACAAGGACCTGCCATTATACCTAAGTATTTTCCACCTACTTTGCTTCCATTTATATCTACTATTGTGTCATTTGGATGGAATAATCTATTGGCTTTTTTGTATGGTTCTGTTACGTTCATAACTTTTTCTACATAAGAGTAAGCTAGTATTTCATCTGGATCTATTATTGTTACATCCCCTATAACACCTATAACACACATTTGTTTACCATGAGATACATTTACTTTTAATCCTCTAACTTGTAAGAATTCTAATATTTCGTTTAATTCTGCTTCTGTATATCCTACTTTTAATACAATTATCATAATTGCTATCCTCCATAATATAGTCTCTATTTTTAATATTTTATATTTTTGCCTTTTTTATAATTATTTCTACCTT
>NZ_JBJDXL010000267.1:0-4152 GCF_051866655.1 Intestinibacter sp. | reverse complement strand
AAATAATATTATTTAAAGCCTCAATAGAAGAATCATCTGGAACTACAACGGATATTCCAGCATCTATCAATTTATTTTTATAAAAATCTCCTGTCATAGTGTATTTTGTTCCGAGCAAAATAACCTTTTCGATACTTTTCTTTTTTAATACCTCAGCAGTCACCTCTGCAATATGTATAATAGGTATATCAATACGTTTTTGAATTTCAGAAGCAATTTTATGTGTAGTATTTGCACAAATTACGATAAAGTCAGCTCCAGCTTTTTGAAGATTTTTAGCTTCAATAGATAAAATATCTGCAATTTTGTCCCACTCATCGCTTGCTTGGTATTTTTCAATTGGATAAAAATCAACGCTGTACAAAAGTATCTTTGCTGAATGTAACCCACCCAATTCTTGCTTTACTACCTCATTTATAATCTGATAATAAGTAACTGTGCTTTCCCAGCTCATGCCACCTAATAGTCCTATAGTTTTCAATTTTTCCAACTCCTCTAAATTCCTACTCTTATTCAAATTTCCATTCTGAGGTTATACTCACTTCAATATTTATGTCTTCAGGATTTATAGTATCTAATGAATTTCCTGCTCTTAAATAAGTAGACACTCCTAAATTTGTATCCGCATCAAAATCTTGAAAATTATTATGAACTTCTATAGATAAACATGTTTTATTTGATTTTGACATAGTATTTTTTATAAATTCAGCTTTTTCTTCGGCTAATTTAATGGCATTAGCTAAAGCTTCCTCTTCTAATTTATTTCTAGTTTCCCTATTTACTCCAAATTTGATTGTATATGTTGGAGGATTTTCCATTTTAGAAATTGCATCAATAATATTTAATATATTTTCGATAGAGCTATAATTTATTGTCAATTCATTCGTTTGAATAAGCTCGTAATGAGAAAATACATATGAAACCTCGATAATATCATTTTTATCTTCTATAGTTTTTTTGACAGGTATTATTTCATATCTAGTCGTTTTTAAATCTTGTTTATCAATTTCAAGTTGCTTCAATAAATTTTGGAATTCTAGAATTTGTTCTGAACCCTTTTTTATAATTTCTTCACTATCTTTTGATTCTTGCTTAAATGTAAGTAAAAAAGTTACCTGATTTGGTTTACAAGATATACCTCCAGAAGCTGTTATCTTTGCATTCATAAAAAAAACCTCCAATTTATTTATTTTTATTATAATTTTATCATATTTATTTAATGATTAAATAAATAGTAGAAAAAAACTAAATTTTGATATATATTTAAGAAAACATTAATTTTAGCTTATACTGATAAATATTGGAGGTAATAATTTGAAGGAATTAAAAATAAACAATAAATCCGACAAGCCAGACAACATAGTGCTTAGGGATCACATACTAATAGAAAAAAGCATCGAATTTGAAAAAGGACTGCCAAATTTTATGAAGGATTATTTCATATATTTAAAAGGCTCTGTAGCTTCATCCACTAGAGCAGCTTATTTAGAGGATATCACGTTTTTCTGCGATTATTTAGTAAATGAAAGCGGGCTTACAGATGCCAAAACTATAAAAGAGCTAACTATAGAGGATTTTAAAAATATAAAAGCAAGAGATGTAAATTTATTCCTAGGCGACTACTGTCCTAGATACTACAAAGAAAAGGAAAATGCCACAATTGTATATGAAAACAACAATAGAGCATTGGCGAGAAAAAAATCATCTATCTCGACCTTATTTAAATTTCTCTACAGAAATGAACAGCTTCCTACTAACATAACAGACGGATTTAACCCAATAAAGCTTCCAAAGCCTCAGCCAGATGCCATAAAAAGACTAGATATCGACGAGGTAATGGTAATGCTAGAAGCTGTAGAGTCAGGTGAAGGTCTAACAGAAAAGGAAAAGGTCTACTGGAATAAAACTAAGCTTCGAGACAAGGCAATTTTAGCTCTGTTTGTAACATACGGTCTTAGATTAAACGAGCTTCGTGAGCTGAATATTTCCTCATTTAATTTTTCAAGAGGTGAATTTAAAATATACAGAAAAAGAGGCAAAGAGGTCCTAATGCCTATAAATAAAACCTGTGAAGCTGTCGTATTAGATTACATAAACTACGAAAGACCAAATAGCGATGATCTACCTGATGATGTAAAGGACGCGTTATTTTTATCTCTACAAAAAAAACGTCTGACAGCAAAGGCTATAAGACAGCTAGTAAAAAAATATACATCTATATGCATGCACACGACTAGGGACAAAGGCTATTCTCCTCATAAACTTAGAGCAACAGCAGCTACATCTCTAATCCAGTCGGGTTTTTCCATATACGATGTAAAAACTCTACTAGACCACGACAATGTGACGACTACACAGCTATATGCCGCGCATAAGAAAAACGTCAAAAGAGATATTGTAAACAATTTCGAATGGCTAGATGAAAACGAAGAGGTAAGCCTTGAAGATATTCAAAAGGAAAACTCAACTGATTAAAATCATAATAAAAAGAATTTTTCTAAAACAAGAACAAATGTTTGTATAAAAAAACTGCATATGGTACAATATATAATATAAATAGTAAAGTTAAAATCAGAATAACTTTAAATTTTATAAATAAATAATGAAATGAGTGATTTTTATGAGTTCAAATCAAATAACAAATAAACAACTCATCATTCTAGAGTTTATAAAAGATCAACTTTTAACTAAGGGATATCCGCCTTCAGTTAGAGAGATATGTCAGGCAGTAGGACTTAAGTCTACATCTACTGTACATGCTCATTTAAACAAACTTGAAAAATTAGGATACATAAGACGCGATCCTACTAAACCTAGAGCTATCGAAATACTAGACAGCAATATCTTCGGAAATAATATAACTGAAAAAGAAATAATTAACCTTCCTCTAGTTGGCCAAGTAACGGCTGGTGAACCTATTCTTGCCGAACAAAACATTCAAGAATACTTACCTCTACCTGCCCAACTTATAAAGGGTACAGATAATTTTCTTCTAAAGGTAAAGGGAGAAAGTATGATAAACGCTGGTATTTTAGATAAGGATTACGTTGTAGTAGACAAAAGCTCTACAGCTTCTAATTCACAGATAGTAGTGGCATTAGTAAATGGAGAGTCAGCTACTGTAAAGAGATTTTTCAAAGAAGGTAATAAAGTCAGACTTCAACCAGAAAATGAATTTATGGATCCTATCATTTTAGATGAAAGAGATGTTGAGATTGTTGGAATTGTTACAGGTGTATTTAGAGTATTATAGTACACGTAAAAAAGCTTGCTAAGAAGGTATAATTTTCTAGCAAGCTTTTTATTTTAAATTTTATATTATGCTAAGCTTAAAGCTATTTCCATCATTTTAGTAAATGCTGTTTGTCTTTCCTTTGAAGTAGTTTCTTCTCCTCTTAAAGGACAATCAGATATAGTAACTATTGCTAAAGCATTTACTCCTGCTCTAGCTGCATTCATGTAAAGTGCTGCTGCTTCCATTTCAACGCAAAGAGCACCCATTTTTTGCCATGATTTTAATCCTTCTAATCCATTATCTCCGTAGAATACATCACTTGATACTATATTTCCAACTGTTACATCTATACCAAGCTCTTTAGCATTATTTACAGCCTTTTGAAGTAACTCAAAGCTCGCAATAGGTGCATATGTACCTGGTAAGTTGTATTGAGATGCGTAATTTGAGTCTGTACAAGCTCCCATACCTATTACAACATCGTGTAGGTTTAATTTGTCGCTTATAGCTCCTGCAGAACCTATTCTTATAAGGTTTTTAACTCCATAGAAATTAATTAATTCATAAGAGTATATTCCCATAGATGGCATACCCATACCTGAACCTTGAACTGATATTTTTTTGCCTTTATAATATCCTGTATATCCATACATTCCTCTTACAGTATTGTATCTCACTGGATTTTCTAAGAAAGTCTCAGCTATAAATTGAGCTCTTAATGGATCTCCTGGTAATAATACTGTTTCGGCTATATCTCCCACCTTAGCTTCTAGATGTGGAGTTGGTACTGGTGATTTACTCATTTTAAATTCCTCCTAGCTTTTATAATTTATATGAATTTAAATATATTTTCATTAATTATAGATATTTAAAGTCTATAATTATTTCAAATATCTATATTATATATTATATACCTA
>NZ_JBJDXL010000266.1:0-4162 GCF_051866655.1 Intestinibacter sp. | reverse complement strand
TTTTTCTATAATGGTATCTACAGATGGTCTTGTAAAATCCTTTGCAAATGATAGTGACTTTTTAGATTATAATCAAGCTATAGCTATGGAATTAGGAAAGCTTGATGACGACGATAAAATAAATCAAATGGAAGAGAGATTGATAAAGCTATTTGAACAACGCTCTAGAGATGGTAGTGAAGACGATATATCTATTTCTATAATATTCGATATCGATGCCTACGATGGAGTTATCGAAGGACTTCAAACTAGAAGAAAAATAAATAAAATAGATGAACAAATTGATCTTTCAAAGAAAAAAATCAATACTCTTAATTTCAAAATGAAGCAAATTATAAGTGAAAGAAAGTTTAATAGCGAAAATATAGTTAAAATAAACAAAGAAAGAAGAAAGCTAAAGGACTATAATAAAAAATTAATCGATAGAAAACAGCAGTTAGAAGAAGAATTAAGAAAATTAGAGCAAGAGGCTGAGGAATTAAATAAAAAAAAAATAGAACTTGATTTGGAATTTGAAAAATACGAAAAAATAGATCAAATGAAAGAACAAGAACAAAATAAAAACCTTGAAGATCAAGAGCTAGAAAAACAAAATATAGAAATCAAAGAAAAAGAAAAGGAAAAATTACAAGATTTACTAAACAGTTAATTTTAAAAATATTTTCATTGAGGAGGTAAATCAATGGAAGCAAATGTAATAATGATAAAATGTCAAAAAAATAGAAGACCTTTTGGTGCAAGAATACAAAAAGAGGGTAGAAACTGGCTATTAACATGGGCCTTTGATATAGATGAACGCATTGCAGCTAAGGAGGGCTTTGAATCACAAAGTACTTTAAAAGGAAGCTTTATAACTACAGATGAATATCCAGGCTGCCCACATTGTGGAGCTAGAAGCTTTTTTATATGTGGTAAATGTGGAAAGATTACTTGCTGGGATGGTAGTGATGTGACTACATGTGCATGGTGTGGAAACACTAGTAAAATACAGCTTGTAGACGAGTTAGAGGTAAAGGGTGGAGGATTCTAAGCCGATTACTCGATATTCTAGTATAAAGAAAGGAAAGTTAATATGTCAAAAGAGCTTGATTTAGATTTTGAATTCGAAGATTATGACCCTTTAGAGGCGAAACCTATTTCTAAAAAAAGTATGGTTATATTTTTTGTTATAGATACGTCTGAAAGTATGAGGGGCAAGAAAATAGATGATTTAAATAGAGTAATGAGCGAGATAATACCAGAGCTTGCAGGTGTTGGTGGTTCTAATACAGAATTAAAATACGCAGTGCTTTCTTTTTCAAGTGGATGCAAGTGGGAGACATCAGAGCCATTTATTGTGGATGAAAATAATAAATGGAAGGATTTACAAGCGGGTGGAATCACTGATTTAGGTATGGCATTTGAAGAATTGGCAGCTATGCTATCTAGAAAAAAATTCTTAAAAGCACCTTCTTTGAGTTATGCTCCTGTAATTTTCTTAATGACAGATGGATATCCTACTGACAACTACAAGAAGGGATTGCAAATACTAAAGAGCAACAACTGGTATAAATATGGAATAAAGGTTGCGCTTGGAATAGGCGATTACTTTAATGAAGCTGTTTTAGAGGAGTTCACAGAAAATAAAGAGCTTGTAGTCAAGGCATCAAATACAGCTCAGCTTATAAAATTAGTCAGAACTATTGCAGTTACATCATCTCAAATAGGAAGCAAGAGCATGACTGTAGCTAAGGATGATAATGAAGAGTTTTCTTACGAGGATGTACAGGGAACTAAGGAAGAAGAAATGGTAAAAACAGTACAGGATACTGTAAACGACGATGAATTTATAGATCTTGAATATGAAGATGGTTGGGAATAATAGATTCTAGACAGGAGGTGAAAATATGACTAAGAATTTTTGGGAAGGTGAATTTGTAAGAAGAGACGGCATTGAATCTGTGGATAATGATGGCCTTATAGATGGATTAGAGGATTGTGATTTAGTGGATAACGATGAAGGTACTTCTAAAAAGGACGGAGAAATTGAAATCGAATTTGTGGAAGAATCACAATCTGATGAATTAGGAGCTAGCTATGAGAATTATCTTAGAGAAAATGGTTTTGACGAATCTCAGATAGAAAAGAGCCTTGAAATAGAGAAAAATACTCGTACTCAAGATACTTCTACAATTATTCCTATAGAAAATAATGAGCAAAATGAGCTAAGTTGTACACAAGAAGAGCAAGCTGTGGAGGAAGATAACGAGGACGATGATTATCTATATATCCACAGACCAGAAGAGACTCAAGAAACTAGCGAACAAATAAATCCACAAGATCAAGCTGAAGAAGCTGAGAATGCTAGAAAAGATGAAGAAATGAAACAACAAATGCAATGGGGAATTGACTTAGGTGATTTTCCTGTTGAAAAGAACAAAGATATAGAAGAGGACAATGACGAGGATGATACATCTATAAAAATAGAATCAGAAGAAGATGTAGAACCGATGACTATACCAGTTATATCACCTGAAATAGCTGTAGATAAGGATGAATTAGAGGTAGATATAGTAAAACCAAAGGATTTTAAAGAATTAATCGGTACAAACGGCGAAATTCTAGAAAGCTATATTTCAGGAAATGCTAAATTTAACAGTATAAGTGAAAATTTATATGTATGCATACAGCTATGCAATCTTTTTGCAAGTGTCCACAGCCTAGATAGCTGTTTCAATGGAATAACAGCAAAGGATATAATCGTCACTCAAAAAAGAGAGTGTAAAATAATAAACGATCAAAAGATAGTTTCACCAAATGATGATACTTATGAAGTTAATTATGAAAAAACTTGTGCTCCTGAGGTTTTAAGAAAAGAAGCTAGACCAAATACAAATACAGACAAGCATAGTATGGCGTTCTTGCTATTTGGGCTTTTATTTAAGAGCGACCCATTTGAAGGTAGCAAGTCTTTAAATATTCCTTGCTATACTAAGGAAGATGAGCTTAAATATTATGAAAATCCAGTGTTTGTGTACAGCTACAATGATAAGAGTAATCTACCAGTTTATGGAATACATTCTGTGTTGATAAAATATTGGAATAGATTTTACTCAGAAGAAATAAAGATGTTATTTAAGCAAAACTTTGTCGCAGGAATTGAAGATCCAGAGGCTCGTGCAGAGGATAAGACATTTATAGAGGTTCTTACAAGATTTAAGAATATTGTGGATTCAAAAAATACTAAAAAAGAGCCTAAAAAAGAAGGCATTATAGAAAAAATTCAAAAATTAAAACCTGAGAAAAATGAAAATGTCGATGAAATCAAGGATTTCGACACAAAGACAAAGGTAATAGAAATAAATAAAGATGCTCCTAAAAAGCCAGAGGATCACTCTATACCAAAATACCAATTATGTACTACATTTGCCCTTGTCGATCAAAAAAATAGCGATACAATACTATTAGATTTAGTTCCAGGAACTGAAATATCAAATAAATTAGTCGGCTATGAAGATGTTGATCATGTACAAGTAATAGGTAAAGTAATACAAAACGCTAAACGTAAAGAGCTTATTGGTATAAAAAACATGTCTAACCACGAATGGTATGCAAAAAAAGGAAATGAAATCAAAAAATTCCCTCCAGGAAAAGTTATTGTAGTAACAAATGGAGTTGTGATTGATTTTTATCCAGAAAACAAAAGCAATGTAAAAAATAAATGGACTATACGTCAAGCTTAAAAAATTTAGCCCCTTGTTATGTACGAGGGGCTATTTTTAAAGAAGTCCTTTTTTAAACTTATAAACCTTCATATCAAATGCGTCTTTTTCTATATATTGGCGATTTTTTATTATGAATCTAATGAAGAAAATAAGTCCAATCGAAAAAACTATTACACCATATAGTAAAAATAAATGGGCATCGCTTTTTGTAATTAATTCTGATTGAGCTGAAGAAGCACTATTAGAAAGCAACATAGGTAGACTTGCTAATAAATTATTTAAAAAATGCACAGTCATAGGTATCAGTATATTTCTATATTTTAAATATAAGATACAATTTGCAATTCCGAAAATTACAGCGCCGACTACAGCCAACTCCACATGTAAAAGACCGAATAATATAGAAGAAATCATCATACCAGCATACACATCGAAAATTCTAGACAATCTCTTAAAAA
>NZ_JBJDXL010000265.1:0-4165 GCF_051866655.1 Intestinibacter sp. | reverse complement strand
TATATTATATAGGAGGTATTATTATGAATTTTCAAGAAATGATACTTGCTCTACAAAGCTATTGGGCTAAGCAAGGATGTATCATGATGCAACCTTATGATGTTGAAAAGGGTGCAGGTACTATGAATCCAAATACACTTCTAAGATCTCTAGGACCAGAACCATGGAGTGTATGTTATGTTGAACCATCTAGAAGACCTGCAGATGGTAGATATGGTGAAAATCCAAATAGATTATATCAACATCATCAATTCCAAGTTATATTAAAACCATCACCAGATGATATACAAGACTTATACTTAAAGAGCTTAGAAGCTATAGGTATAAATCCATTAGAACACGATATAAGATTCGTTGAAGATAACTGGGAATCAACTACAGTTGGTGCTTGGGGACTTGGATGGGAAGTTTGGCTAGATGGTATGGAAGTTACTCAATTTACATATTTCCAACAAGTCGGTGGTATAGAATGTGAATTAGAAACTGGTGAAATTACATATGGTTTAGAAAGACTTGCTATGTATATACAAGATGTAGATAGCGTATACGATCTAAAATGGAATGATTCTATAACTTATGGAGAAGTATTCAAAAAACAAGAATATGAAAACACTATGTATGCATTTGAAGAATGTGACGCAGAAATGCTATTTAACTTATTCGATATATACGAAAAAGAAGCTATAAGAATAATAGAAAAAGGACTAGTTATACCAGCTTATGACTATGTTTTAAAATGCTCACATACATTTAACACTCTAGATGCAAATGGAGCAATAGGTGTAAGCCAAAGAGCTTCATTCATAGGAAGAGTTAGAGATATGGCTAAAGCCGTTTCACAACTTTACGTTGAACAAAGAAAAGAAATGGGATACCCTCTTATGAAGGAAGGTGACAAATAATGAAAAATTACTTTTTACTAGAAGTAGGTGTAGAAGAATTACCATCAAGATTTGTTGAATCTACACTAGCACAAATAAAAGAAAACTTAGAAAAATCATTAGCCGAAAATAGAGTTGATTTTGAAGGTATAGAAACTTATGCAACACCAAGAAGACTTACTTTTGTAATAAATAAAATAAGCGACAATCAAGCAGATCTTGAAGAAGAAGTAAAAGGTCCATCTAAAAAAATAGCTGTAGATGCTGATGGAAACTTTACAAAGCCTGCATTAGGATTTATGAAGAGCAAAGGTTTATCTGAAAGTGATGTATACTTTAAGCAAGCTGGAAAAGAAGAATATTTATTTGGTACTTTAAAAGAAGAAGGTAAAGCAACTTCTGAAGTTTTAAAAGAAGTAGTACCAGAAGCTATAAAAGGAGTTACATTCCCTAAAGCTATGCGCTGGGGCGGCAAAAATATGAAATTTGCTAGACCTATAAGATGGATGGTAGCTCTATTAAACGACGAAACTTTACCTGTAGATTTAGAAGGTATAATAGCTTCTAACGTAACAAAAGGACATAGATTCTTAGGTGCAAAAGAAATAGAAGTAAATTCAATAGAAGAATATTTTGAAGCACTTAAAAATAATTATGTAGTTTTAGATCAAAATGTAAGAAAAGAAATTATAAAAACTCAATCTGAAGAAGTAGCAAAATCTTTAGGTGGAGTAGTTGAAATAGAAGATGATTTACTAGAAGAAATAACTTATCTAGTAGAATATCCTACTGCATTTTATGGAGAATTCGATACAGATTACGTAAAACTTCCTAAAGAAGTTGTAACAACTCCAATGAAGGATCATCAAAGATACTTCCCTGTTTCTAAAGATGGTAAATTATTACCATACTTTATAGCAGTTAGAAATGGAGGAGACAACAGATTAGACTTAGTAAAAGCTGGGAATGAAAAGGTTCTAGAAGCTAGACTTGCAGATGCTCTATTCTTCTACAAAGAAGACATCAAAAAACCACTAGAATCATTTGTAGAAAACTTAAAAACTGTTGTATTCCAAGCTAAATTAGGAACAGTATACGACAAAACTATAAGAATAGAAAAATTAGTAGAAGATATAGTAGATTCTCTAGATGAAAAAGAAATACTAAACGATGCTATGAGAGCTGCTAAATTATGTAAAGCTGATTTAGTAACTAATATGGTATTTGAATTTACAGAGCTTCAAGGTGTAATGGGACGTGAATACGCTAAAGTTTGTGGTGAAAATGACGCTGTAGCTGAAGCTATATTCGAGCATTACCTACCAAGATTTGCAGGAGATATACTTCCAGAAACTAAAGCTGGTATAGCTCTATCTATAGCTGATAAATTAGACTCTATAGCAGGTTTCTTTGCAATAGGAATAAAACCATCTGGATCACAAGACCCATATGCTCTAAGACGTCAAGCTTTAGGTATATTAAGTATACTATTAGACAAAAAACTAGATATAAACCTAGAAAAATTAGTAAACGATGCTCTTGATAATTATGATAATTTAGAATTCAATAAAGCTGAAGTAGTAGCTCAAATAATGGACTTCTTTACTGAAAGAGTTAAAAACTTATTCAAGGATTTAGGAATAAGATACGATGTAATAGATGCTGTATTAAGCTCTAACTTAAACAGTATATCAGACATACATACTAGAGCTGTTGAATTAAACAACTGGCTTCAAAAAGAAGAATTAGTTGAAATGTTAACTGCTTTCAACAGAGTATCTACATTAGCTGAAAAAGCTGAATCTGATAAAGTTGACGAAGCTTTATTAAAAGAAGATCCAGAAGTAAAATTAAATGCTGGATTCAAAGAAATAAAAGCACAAGTTGAAGGATTCCTAGCTAATAAAGAATACAATAAAGCATTAGATGCTTTTGCTTCAATAAAACCACTTGTAGATAACTTATTCGACAATGTAATGATAATGGATAAAGACGAAGCTGTAAAAGCAAATAGATTAGGATTATTAAAACAAATTTACGACACTATGCTAACTATATGCGATTTATCTAAAATTGTTTACAAATAAAAAAGTATTCATTATAAAAAATTTAAAATAGTAAAATATAAATAAAATATAGAATAGGCAAATAAGTAAACTTTAAAAAAAATAAAGTTGACATATTTGCCTATTTTTGTGTGAAATAAAAATAAAAAATTAACAAAGTTTATTCAATAGATGATAAATCTTCAAGATTTATATAAAGAGGATTTTGCATGTGCTCCATAGTAATTTTATATATATTTTCAACATCTCCACTAGTCATAGCATTAAATATATTTTTATGCTCTTTTAAAGTATCTTCCATTCTACCGACATGAGATAAAGATGATGTTGCAAGAGCCTTTATTCTATAAAGCTGCATATCAAATAGTTTATTGAAGGATTGATTTTTTAGATGATGTACTATTTCAATGTGAAATTTATTGTCAAATGGAGTAAATTCCTCTATAGATTTACTAGAATTTAATATTTGCTCTTGTTTAAAAAGCAAGTATTCTAAATAGGAAAATAGCTGTTGACATTCTTCTGTTTTATAATTTTTTGTTATGTAAAAAGTGCAGTATCCTTCAATTGCAGATCTTATCTGAAAAGTGTCGAGTACATCTTGCTTTGTCATTTTATGAAGCTTAAACCCCTTACTTGGAATGATATCTATATATCCTTCCTCTACTAAATGATGGATTGCATCTCTTAAAGGTGTTCTTGAAATACCTAATTCTTTAGCTATTTTAGTTTCAGAATATATTTCATCTTCTTGTAATTTATGAGTTAATATTAAATCCTTTATATAATCATATGCCTTTAATTGTAAAGGTTTCATTTCAATCATTATTATAGTATCTCCTTTCTTAAATTTATATATCACCAATTAAAATTATAACAAATATGTGAATTTGTAAACAAAAAAATTTTAAAATTCAAAAAAACACAAAAAAACAAAAGAAAAACGTTTACAGGTATACCGGTATGTAGTACAATAAAATCATAATAAATCGAAGGGAGAAATTAAACAATGAAAAAAACAGGATTTATAGGATTAGGGATAATGGGAAGACCAATGGCTAAAAATTTATTAAAGGCTGGTTGTGATTTATATGTGTATGATTTAAATGAAGTAGTAGTAAATGAATTTGTTGAATTAGGAGCAAAAAGTGCTACTTTAAAAGAAATCGGAGAAATTTGTGAAGTTATATTTACAATATTACCAAATGGAAAAATAGT
>NZ_JBJDXL010000264.1:0-4177 GCF_051866655.1 Intestinibacter sp. | reverse complement strand
TAATACCTTTGAGCAGGTAAAGTTTGAAGAGACTGATATCATTACGACAGTCCCAAAGATACCTTCTAAAAATAAAGAGACTAAACCCAAAAAAGACAAAAAAATAAATATAACTCAAGAGGATTTAGATAAGCTATGTGAGGTTTATGATTGGTATTTATCAGTAAGAGACTGCAAGTCCCTAAAGAGAAAGAAAAGCAAAAAAGATATAGTTATAGATTTTGAGCCTACAGAAGATAAAAATGTAAGCTTGAAGGTGGACAAAGGAGTTTGGGAGGATTTTCTACGTCTATGTAGCAATTCAGGCTACGATAGAAAGACAATAGTGACTCAAGCTTTAAATGACTTTATGAAGATACATAAAGATCTACTTTAAATATAATTGATAGATTAAGCTTCTAGATTCTATAGAGGCTTAATTTTGTTTAAAATATATAAAATCATCGGGAGGTATGTATGAAAATTTTAGTAGTAGAGGACAATATAAAATTATTAAAAAGCATTGTAGATGAGTTGAGCAATCATTTTGAAACGGAATCCTGCAGCGATGGTGAAGAGGCATTGTATATGATAGAACAGAATATATATGATTTGATAGTTTTAGATTTAATGCTACCGAATTTATCTGGAATAGAGATATTAAAATCTATGAGAGATAAATTTATAGATGTTCCAGTTTTGATATTGACTGCAAAGGAATCTTTAAATGACAAGGTAAGAGCCTTTGAAATAGGTGCTAACGATTATCTTACAAAGCCTTTTTATATGGAGGAATTAGTAGCGAGAATATACGCTATTTTGAGAACAAATGGAAAGATGCAGGCTAGAAATACAATAGATTTTAAAGATTTGCATCTAGATTTAAATAAAAGAAGAGTATTTATAAAGGATGAAGAAATAGAGCTTCAAAATAAGCAGTTTAATCTATTGGAGTACTTGCTTTTAAACAAAGGAACTATCCTTTTAAAGGAGCAAATTTACGATAGAGTTTGGGGGATAGATTCAGATGTTACAATAGAAATTGTTGAAGTTTACATAAGTCATTTGAGAAAAAAATTAAGTAAATACGGCTATGATAAATACATAAAAACAAAGAGAAAAGTAGGTTATATGTTCGATGATAAGTAAAGAAGTTCTTGAAAAGACTCAAAAAAAATTAATTAGAATAAATATGCTTGTAGTTTCAGGTTTTTTGATTTTACTATGCATTTTTACGTACATATATTTTAGCTATACTAATGACGCTAATATAAATACAGAGATGGAAAATGAACTTGAATCTATAGTCGGTCAATTGCGTAAATTAGATAGTAGATATGGTATTTTATATGGTTTGGAAATAGAGGGTTTAAAATTAAAAAATCCTAAAGATATGGTGTATATATATGTAGATGATGATTTAATAAATCAAAATAGTAATCCATATTTTGGGAATGAAGACCCAAATGAACAACAGAAAGATGAAAAAAATGGATTTTATTCTTATAAAAAAGGAGATTATAATTTCAGAGTTTGTAACTATACATATGGCGATTACCATATAAAAATAATGAGGGAAATAAACAGCGAATTAAACTCGAGAAAGCAGCTTCTTTTTACTATGGTTCGTGCTGTAGTTATCTTCTGTGTTTTGACTTATTTCATAGCTCTTTACTTGACTAGAAATGCCTTAAAACCGATAGAGACGACTTGGAATAACCAAGCGAAGTTCATTCAGGATGCATCGCATGAATTAAGAACACCCATTACAATAGTATTTTCAAAATTAGAGGGACTTTTAAAGCATCCAAATAATACAATAAGTGATGAAGTCGAGGGTATTGCTGATGCGATGAATGAGGCTAGAAGGCTTAAGAAGATGATAAATGACTTATTGACACTTACTAAGGAGGACTATGTAGATTTAGTTGAAAAGGAAGAGCTTGATTTAGAGAAGCTAGTCGAGGATTTGTGTGACGACTTTTTTGATATAGCTTTAATCCAAAATAAAACGTTGAAGATTTCTTCTCAGTTAAATCACAAAAGTATAGTAAGTGATAAAAATAAGCTTCGACAATTACTTATAATTTTTATAGACAATGCGTTTAAATACACCGAAGAGGACGATTATATAAAAATTTCTCTAAAGGAAAAAGAAGAAAACATCTATATAACAATAGAGGACAATGGAATAGGAATTAAAAAAGAAGAAATTCCTCATTTATTCAATAGATTCTTTAGAAGTGAAAATGTCAGAAATAAAGATATAGATGGCTCTGGAATAGGTCTTTCTATAGCAAAGGTACTATCTGAGAGCTTAAAATACAAATTAACTGTAGACTCAGAATACGGTAAATGGACTAAGTTTGAAATAATTATACCTATAGATGGAGATTAGTAAAAATTAACAAGATAAAATATGTTTTTATAAAAAAAATATGGGTATAATTGTTAATAGATAAATAGAAATAAAAATTAGGAGGACGAATAAATGGCAAAAATAATCAATTCAATCGAATTTAACGATACAATAAAAGAAGGAGTAGTAGTTGTAGACTTTTTTGCAACTTGGTGTGGACCTTGTAAGATGCTAGCTCCAGTATTTGAAGAATTAAACGAAGAGCTTGAAGATGTAAACTTTGTAAAAGTAGATATAGATCAAAGCATGGATTTAGCTCAAAAATTTAGAATAGTATCAGTTCCAACTATGAAAATATTTAAAGATGGTCAAGAAGTGGATACATTGATGGGATTTATGCCTAAGGAAGCTATAAAGAGCAAAGTAGAAGCACATTTATAAAAAGGTGATTCACTATGAGATACGACATAGCTATAATTGGCAGTGGTCCAGCTGGACTTAGCGCCGCTGTCAATGCAAAGATAAGAAATAAAAACTTTATAATATTTGGTAACAAAAATTTAAGCAGTAAAATTGAAAAGGCTCCAGTTGTAGATAATTATTTAGGTCTTTACAATATAACAGGTCAAAATCTTAAAGAAAATTTTCAAAATCATATAGATTCTATGAATATAGAAATAGATGAGCATAAGATAACAAATGTATATGCTATGGGAGATTATTTCGCTTTGATGAGTGGAAGTGAAATGTTTGAGGCGACTACGGTTATAATCGCAATAGGTACAGATAGCAGCAAATCCATAAATGGAGAAGAAGAATTCTTAGGAAGAGGTGTCAGCTATTGTGCAACTTGCGATGCTCCTCTTTACAGGGACAAAAACGTATGTGTTCTTGGATACAATAAGGAATCTATACACGAAGCGAATTTCCTAAATGAAATAGCCTCAAAGACGTATTTTATTCCTATGAGAAATGCTTTAAAAAATGATTTAGATTCTATAGATAAAGATATCGAAATAATAAGCAAAAAGCCTACAGAAATAAAAGGTGAAATGCTTGTAAATGAATTAAATTTCGAGGATCAATCATTGGAGGTAGATGGAGTATTTATAATAAAAGACAGTATGTCACCTAAAAATTTAGTTCCAGGCCTAGAGATGAATGATAAACACATAAAAGTAGACGTAGATATGAAGACTAACTTAGCCGGATTATTTGCTTGTGGCGACTGTGTAGGGAGACCTTATTCTTACATCAAAGCAGCTGGTCAAGGTCTTACTGCAGCTTTAAGTGCAGTTGACTATTTAGCTCAAAAATCTAATTAAATGCGATATAAAGGATACAATCGTTGTATCCTTTTTTTGTTTGTTTAATTAGAAACAATTTAAAGTATGATTAATATAATAATATTAGAGCAAAATTATAATAATTGTATTTTAAGGGGCAAATTATGAATGAATATAAAAAAGTAAAAAATATATTGATGGCTATATTGATAGTCAATTTATTAGTAGCTTTTTTAAAAATAATAATTGGAAATTACATCGGTAGCTACAGTGTATCTGCTGATGGGCTGCATTCTTTATCAGATAGTGCATCTAATATTATAGGGATTATAGGAGTTATGATATCATCTAAGCCATGTGATAAGGAGCATCCATATGGGCATAAAAAGTTTGAAGTTCTGTCGAGTTTATTTATAGGAATTATGCTACTTTTTATAGCAGGAAAAATCATAATAGAGTCTATTTTACAAATAAACACAATAGGTAGTTTAAATTTGACAGTAGAGAGCTTTATAATATTAGTGATTACGCTTGTTATCAACGTGATTGTATC
>NZ_JBJDXL010000263.1:4859-19089 GCF_051866655.1 Intestinibacter sp. | reverse complement strand
ATTATTTCAATCTTATTAATTCTAAATATTTTTTAGCATTAGTGCTTCCGTTGCTTTCAGCCTTTTCTAATAACTTAATTGCTTCATCTACATCCTTTTCGATTATTTTACCTCTATATAATTCAAATCCTAATTTTTCTTGATATAAGGCATTTCCTTCATTTGATTTTTCTTTGTAGATTTCAATCAATCTATCCTTGCATCTATCATCTCCACCATCGACGAGCTTTTCGTATTCAACTACTGCCATATCTATTTGACCTAATTCGTAGTATCTTTGGCCTAATATGTAGCTTGCTTCTAATTCTCCTTCATCAGATAGTACCTTTAATACATTTTCACTGAATCCGCGGTAGATACTAGCCTTTGAAGGTTCAACTTTAGTATATTCTGATATAATCTCTTTTATAAAATCTTTAAACAGACCCTCCATATTATCCTTGTCAAACCCATCAAAAACTATTTTTGACGGATCGATTTTTGCTGGTGCTAGTCCAGTTATTTGTCCACTTTGTGATTCAATTTGGTTTAATTTTTCCTCCATTGACGCTATAGTTTTTTGTTGTTTCTCTAATGCACTGTTAAAATGTTCGATCAAGGACTCGTATTGTGCATCCATTTTTTTCAACAATTCACTTTGAACAAATGTATCAATTTTCTTATTAAAAGCAGTTATTCTCTTGTCTAGCTCTCTTACATTTTTTGATACTGAATTGAAGCTTATTGCATTGCTATTTTTCATAACAGATTGAATCTCTTCACTAAACTTCGAAATAGTTTCGATTAAATTTTCTATACCAGATAAATCCCCCTCTATTGTCTTTAAACCTTCTATAGTTTTATCTACCTTGTCCTTATATACTTTTAGTTGATCTATCTTTTGCTTAGTTAAATCTATCTCCTTTAAATCATCTAATTTAGATATAGATTTATTAAACTCATTTAAGCTAGCCTCCAAACCATTTAATGAAGCACATATTTTTTCGCTATTTTCATTAAAATTATCGATTGAATTTATTATACCCTTTGTATTTATCTCATTGTTTGCCATAATTTTTCTCCCCATTTTTAGTTAAACTTGCTGTTTATATTTTTCATCATTTTATTTATGCTATTCATTTTTTCTTGAATTTCTGATTGCAATTTTTCTGTTTTAAATATTTTATGTCTTAAGATATCATTTAATTTATCAAATTTAGATGAATATTCATCGTATAAATCGCTAAAATCGATATTTTCCTTTTCTAGGCAATTATAAAACTCCTTAAGCTGTTTTTCGTAAGATAAACTGTCTATATACAAGTACATAATAGCAAATTTTGAAAACTCATATGATTTTTGGTAATACCCTTGAGCGAGCTTGTATTCGCCTATTTCAAATAATTTATCTCCTCTCTCTTCGTAATTGCCATCCTGCTCAAATAAATCACATAAATCTGCTAAGCTATTTGAATTTGGCTCTATACTTCTAATAAAGTAGTTTTTCGCCACTGAATATTTTTCATCATTGAAGAACTTCATACCTAGATTAAATAAATCTATACTATCTCCAACTACCTCTCCTAAATTTAAATCCTTAAAACGACTTATACTTTCAATATATTTTAAATCGTCACCTAGCTTTTCTTTGATTTCATTTAATATTTGCGTTTCCTTTTCTTCTATTAAAACTAAGTTGTAGTTAGCTCTAGTTATAGAAACATAAAATCTATTGAAATAATAGCTGTAGTGACCTTCCTTTATATCTTCCTTTTTGTATATTTCTTCGTAAATATCAGCATAATCAGACAGGATATTATAGGCTATTATATTGTCGAATTCTTTGCCCTTAAACTCTGATATAGTAAATGCGTTTCTACAATCGTATTTTTCCTTTAGATATTCCTTTCGCTCTTCATCAGAAACTATAAGCGCAACCTTTGCCGAAGCATCTATTTCTCTAAATACGATTTTTAGATTATCCTCTGTAGCTTCGAGCTGCTCTATTATTCCAGATTTATTGTTTTTAGTAACTTCATCTTGTCTATCTTCTTCTTTTCTTGCAGGAAGTTTTTCGTTGATAATTCCATTTACTATATTATTCATTTTCATTATATTTATGGAATTTCTGAAGTTTTCGTTAAGTCTTTGCACCTCGTATTTATATCCATTTAGGTAAAATAGCTTTGTAAGTCTTCCTATTTTAAAGAAAGTAGGATTGATAATTTGATTTGGATCTCCGGCTAATAAAATCTTTCTAGTTTTATTTCTGCCGTAAATTTCTTGTTCCTTAGCCAATAAAAACAACATGTATATTTGAACCTCGGTAAAATCCTGAACCTCGTCTATTACTACATATTCGTAGCTTATAGATTTTTCTTGGATTAAGCCTTGTAATTCAAATGCTATATCGTTTATATCGTAATATCCATTTTCAACTAGCCAATCATTGTACTTCTCAGTTATAGAATAAATAACCTCTCTATCTTCTTCAGAGAAAATCTTGTAATCCTCTACTATTTTTTTACTGCTTTTTATGTAATATTCTTTATTAACTATATTAGGTTCCTTTCTGTCCCAATCGACATACATAGAACCTTTTAGTATTCCAAATATTTCGCTGTAGATAATATTTTTTTCATTTTCGTATTTTTTGATAAATTTTAAAATATTGCTGTCCCTTGAGGTTCTATACAGCCAATTTAAAAACCTTGTAAAGCTTTTATCATAGGAGTTTTGAGTTATTATTTTTAATCTGTCTATTTTTTTGTTGTTGTATTTATAGTTGATTTCTGTGCATATATCCTCAAATGTTCTTATGTCTACATATTCATTTAACTCATAATAGCTCTCCATTACCTTTGACTTTACATATTCCTTTAAATTATTAGAAAAAGTAACGTACAGTATTTTATCTGTCGTTCCGATATTTTTAATTTTTTCTACCATATCTGGAATTAAACTTATAGTCGATAGTGTTTTACCACTTCCGGCAATTCCAGACAATATAAATGGCTCTGATTTTTGTATAAAGGAATTTATATTTTTTGCTTGTTCCTTAGTCAATACCTCTTGATATATAATTTCTTTATCGTTAAAATTCATAGATCTAAAGGTCATATTATTTTCTTGCATATCATTGTCAGAAACAGCTGCTCTAAGAATATATTTCTTGCTTTTATTTTTATTTAAGCTTTTAAATTTATTTTGTTTATAGAAATTACTGTTGATTTTTTTTGATACCTTTAACGCTTCTCTCTCTTGATCGTTGTGTTTTGCTATTGAAAACAATATAATACCTTGTTTATCCTTATTACCTGTAGTACTGTATCTTTCAAAATCAAATTCATTCTTCTTAGAGTAATCATCTACAAAGCATGCTATTATTCTGTCACTGTCGTTGACCTTATTGTTAAAATCAAACCCATAGATTTTATTATTGACACCTTCGTATTTTTTAAAACCTAGACTCTTGAAATTCAACGCTCCATTTGTTGAATTTAGACATTTATCAATCTTTACTACTAATTTTTTTAAATCGCTTTCTAGATTTCTGTCGGTAACCTGTTTAAATATGGTTTGCTCTAAGAATACATTTATGTTTAAGTCATCACTGAACAAGATATCGTCCTCTAATTCAATATCCTCTTCTAACTCTGCCATTACATCAGTATCGTAATCATCTTCTTGCATTTCATCTATTTTATCCAAGCTTATATCATCGTCTGTATTTATAAATTCATCAAACACTTGGTCTATTTCTTTTTCATCGTATTCTATACAGCTCTCTTCCATATAATCGTCTTCGATATCATTATTATTATTTTTACGAGTCATTTCATTACATTGTGCCAGATAAAATTTAGCATCCTCATTGTCTATGCTCGCCAACTCATTATATAATTCAAAAGCCTTTTCCTTGTCCACATCTATTCCTATACCATTTTCATAACACTGAGCTAGCTTGAAAGTTCCATCCTCATGCTCCATGTAGTATAGCTCTTCATATATCGAAAAAGCCTTTTTATAATCTACACTGGTTCCAATTCCTTCTTCATAACAATGTCCCAGTAAATACTTAGCATCTTCATTTCCATTACTCATGGCCTTTTTATATCTATTAAATGCTTTCTTATAATCCTGTTTTACACCTATTCCATTTTCATAACAATATGCTACTCTAAGCTGACCTTTGTCATACCCTTTATTAGCACAATTTTTATAACAATCAAATGCTTTTTCAAGATCTATCTCTGTACCTATTCCCTGCTCATAGTAAACACCTAGGCAAAATTCTATATTTGGATTATTTTTATCCTCTATTGATTTTGCTATATTAAATGCTTTTTCTTCATCTATTTCTGTACCTATTCCTTGCTCATAGCAAATAGCAAGGCAGATATTCGATTCTATATGACCTTGCTCTGCTGCTTTTTTATACAGTTCAAATGCTTTATCTCTATTTTCTTCTATTCTTAGCCCATTCATATATAAATTCGCCAAATTATATTGTGCCTCAGATAATCCATTTTCTGAAGCTTTTTCATACCATTTGAATGCTTTTTTATTATTTTCCTCGTTATCCCCTTCCTTAGCTAAAAAATAATAATTTCCCAAACAAAATTGTGCTTCTACGTCGCCTTCTTCTGCTTCTTTTTCTAATTCCATAACTACGGATTTTTTTATTTTTTTATTTGCAATTTTAAAATCTTTTTCATTTTTCAATTCTTTTTTTATATCTTTATTATCTGATTTTGAAGTCATTTTTAACACTTGTTCTTTAAATAGCTCTTCAAATCTACGTGTTTTAATTTTAAAGTCTGTCGTTATGCTAAAAAACAACTCCATAGTTGAAACTTCTCTAAAATCCCTCATAAGCATTCTCCTTAAAAATTTCTATATTATAAGTATAATAAATTGAGTCAAAATAGTATAATAAAATTATATCATATTATATTATA
Organism: Intestinibacter sp.; assembly: GCF_051866655.1. Lineage (GTDB taxonomy): Bacteria > Bacillota > Clostridia > Peptostreptococcales > Peptostreptococcaceae > Intestinibacter. The sequence goes on along the minus strand of NZ_JBJDXL010000263.1, from coordinate 14,149 downwards.
AAATAAATTTTGGAGGTACAATCAAATTGAGTTACAGATTTTTTAATAATAATAAGTGCGAGTATTTTCCATGTCATAAAACAAATGACCCAGAAAATTTTAACTGTTTGTTCTGCTATTGTCCTTTGTATGCTTTAAAAGATAAATGTGGTGGTAATTTTAGATATACAGAAAAGGGTATAAAAGATTGTACAAATTGCACTCTTCCACATAAAAGAGATAATTATGATTATATCATAGGCAAATTTCAAGAAATTGTAGAAATAACAAAGCTAGATAATGAGTAAAAAAAATGAGTTAGATGAATTTACACCATCTAACTCATTTTTTTCGTCTCATAGTTTTTGTTTCAGTCTTAACTTGATAAATCAATCATATCATTTATTTTGTTTCGTTTCAATCTTTTTTAATCTTGGAAATTTATTTTTTTTATTAATCTATATGTCAATTGCAATATTATACTTACAATCAACATAATAATTAAAATTGTAATTCCCATATGCATAAAAAATTCCTCTGGCAACATATTAATAACTGGATCTAGCTGTGGGTCGAAAATCCAATAATCATTGCTAAACATTATTTTGTGAAACAATATAAAGCAAGCATTAAAATTTATAGCAATTGGAATCGCCAACATCACAGGTAGTATTACTATTAATATCGATGAATTTCTTAAAAATTTAAACTCTCTTTTTCTAATTTGTAAAATACCACCTACAATAGCTATAACTCCGCAAATCATAGTAAGCAATTTTACATTTTGAAATATATCTCTTACCTCTTCAAAGTGAATTTTTCCAGGTTTAGAGGAAGTAAGTGTAGGTAATTGGAATTCACCTACATTTGAGTTAAGATTATAGTCAATTAGATAATCATAGTTTTCTATAATTTCCTCTTTAGATAATCCACTCATAGACTCTATATTTAATTTGTCTATATCATTATAGTAAATATCTCTTATATTTAAAGTTGCGATAACTGATACTCCTATCATCGCCAACGCTAGACATAGAGATACAACAATGTTTGATAACTTATTCAACAGTTATCATCCCCCTTCAGTTTACTCATTTCACGATATAAGTATCACTGAAATTAAACTATTTTTGTAGTAAAATCTTCTATATTCCAAACATCATCTACTATATCTCCGTAGAATTCAGGCTCATGGCAAACTAAAAGTACAGTTCCTTTAAATTCCTTGATAGCCTTCTTTAATTCGTCCTTCGCTTCTACATCTAAGTGGTTTGTAGGTTCGTCTAGCACTAAGAAATTTATATCCTTTAGCATTAATTTACATAATCTAACCTTAGCTGCTTCTCCCCCACTTAAAACTCTAACCTGACTTGTTATATGTTCGTTAGTAAGTCCACATTTAGCTAAAGCTTGTCTAACCTCGTAGTTAGTTAAAACTGGATATTCTTGCCATACATCTTCTAGAGCTGTATTGTAATTTTCCATAGAGCTTTCTTGCTCAAAATATCCAACCTCTAAATAATCTCCTAGCTCAACTTCACCTTCAAATGGTTTTATAATTCCAAGTAAAGTCTTTAGAAGAGTTGATTTTCCTATACCATTCATACCCTTTAGTGCTATCTTTTGACCTCTTTCTAACTGGAAGTTTAGAGGCTTAGTTAATGGCTCGTTATATCCTAACACTAAGTCGTTTGTTTCAAATATTATTCTAGCTGCAGCCCTTGCATTTCTAAATGCAAATTGAGGTTTTATTTTTTCCTTTGGTTTTTCTAAGATTTCCATCTTATCAAGTATTTTTTGTCTTGAATTCGCCATACCTCTAGTCGCAACTCTAGCTTTATTTCTAGCTACGAAATCTTCAAGCTTCTTTCTCTCTTCAACTTGCTTTTCATAAGCACTTTCTTCTTGTCTTTTCTTGATATCTCTAAGTCTCACAAATTCGTCGTAATTTCCTTTGTATCTTGTAAGAGTAGCATTTTCTATATGGTAGATTACGTTACATGTATTATTTATAAAATCGACATCATGTGATACAAGAATAAAGCTATTTTCATATTCTTGTAGATATCTTGTAAGCCATACTATATGCTCCTCGTCTAGGTAGTTTGTAGGTTCGTCAAGTATTAGTATTGTTGGACTTTCTAATAATAATTTAGTAAGAAGTACCTTTGTTCTTTGACCACCACTTAAATCAGTTACATCTCTATCAAGTCCTATTTCTCCTAATCCCAGACCATTTGCTACCTCTTGGATTTTGGCATCTATAATATAAAATCCGCTGTTTTCAAGTATTGTTTGTATCTCTGCAGTTTCTTCAAGAAGCTTACTCATTTGATCTTCGTCAGCATCTCCCATTTGATCGTACATCTTTAGCATTTCTTGTTCTAAATCAAACATATGCTTAAAGGCATCTCTCAATACGTCCTTTATAGTCATCCCCTTTTGTAAAACCGCATGTTGATCTAAATATCCAACTGTCGCTCTTGATGACCATTTGATATTACCTGCATCTGGCATTAATTTTTTTGTTATTATATTTAAGAAACTAGATTTTCCTTCTCCATTAGCACCTACAAGTGCTATATGCTCTCCCTTTTTAAGCCTGAAAGAAACATTTTCTAGTATTGTTCTCGCTCCGAAACCATGACTAACATTTTCTACTACTAGCATCTATTCACCTCTCATAAAATTTTATTTGTTCACATCTATACTATTATATTTGATTTTTGAAGTTTTGCATATATGTATTTTTAAAATACAAAATCATAAATCCAGCAGTCGTTCTCTGTGATAATTTCAAAGATTTTTCCGCGATTAAATAAAATTTTATGTTTAGGTTTCTTATGTTTTTATACATATGCTCGGTTTTAATTGCATTTAAGGAATTATACCTTATATAACTCTCTATATCATCGAAAAAAATCGGCTCATCGTATGTTTTAAATCTATTTATTTTTAAGTAGTTTTGTTTTACATAGCCTTCAAACTGCATATGGTTGTTTAGAAGGTATCCCTTTGCATGCTGTGGTACATTTACATCTTGTATCAAGTGACAAACTGCTCCTAAATAGAACATAGCTTGCTCTATATTATTTTCATTAAAATAAGCTATCGAGTATTTGTAGTATTTTTTAGCTAATGTAAGTGCATTGTCGTCCATACCTGGAAGGCCCTTACTAGTCTCTGCATTAAAAAAATGGCAATAAGATTTTAAATCTTGATCTGCCCATACTATGCCTTGATTTATTATATCTCTATATCTATCAAAAAAATCATAAGCCTCATAATACTCATTAACCCATAAGCTATTCATAGCATTTTGCTGTATAAATACATGAACTCTACAATCCGGCTTGGAAAATTTATTTTTAATCGGAACTATAATATTAAATGTTTTCTCTAAAGCTCTATTATGATTATTTTTCCCCAATATTTTTGTCATGATATCACCTTATTTTTTATTTTTGAAATATTGATCTAGTCCATCTGCAATACACTTCATCATTTTTTCTTGATATTGTGGACTAGCCATGTTCTGATCCTCAGTGTAATTACTCATAAATCCCATTTCTACTAAAACAACAGGAACCTTAGACCAGTTAAATCCTGTCAAATCACTTCTCTCAAATATTCCATTTACTTTAAATCCATTATTTTGCATATTTTGATTTACATGTTTGGCACATTCAGAGCTATCATTGAAAATCGCTGAAGTGTATTGACCGTCTTTTGAAGGTATTAAAATACATGCCCCTGTAATTCCTGAATCATTAGAACCATCTGCATGAATTCTAACCACCATATCAGCATTATTTTCATTGGCAAATATTGCTCTCTCCTTGTTGCTGATATTCACATCATGACTCTCCCTAGTCATCAAAACTTTATATCCTCTACTTTCTAATATATGCTTTAGCTTTAAAGATGCCTCTAAATTTAATTCGTATTCTGGTTTTTTAGTGGCTACTCCTGCTGTTCCAGATGATACCCTAATTTTATACGAGCCCGAATCTGGTGCTATTTGCTCCGTATTTGAATCTCCTTTTAATTGATGTCCAGGATCTATACAGACAGTATATTTCTCCTTTTGACTTATAGTCACTGTATTTAAGTTTGAAACGAAATTCACTAAACTTTTAGTTTGATTCGATTTTGTAATTACTATAATTCCAGCTATAAATATGATAACAATTAAAAATTTATATTTTTTCATATGATTCTCCTCGATATTTTTAATTTTCATCTAACTATTTAATTTTTCATATATATTTATATACATAAAATTTTATAGAGGTGATAACTCTTGAAAAATAAAAAAAGAAATTGTGATGCAAAAAATAACAAGCAATCTCAAAACGACAATACAAATTGCCAAAGCAATAATAAAAATGAGCAAACTCAGTCAAAGTTATGCTACTTCTCATCTACTGATTACATAGTTCTAGCTTCTACTCTAGCAATCGCCTTAGGAGAAGAATTATCACAAACCGACTTAAATATACTCTCTACATTTTTCGCTGTTTTATCAGATGAGCTTGCGTTGATTACAGCAGTAGAAGGCTGCAATACTGGAGAAGAAGAAGTATTTGTCCCTCCTGTACCAGATGTCGCCGTTACATCACCTGATAACAAAGCAGTTTCTCAAAAACGAAAAAGATGTTCAAAAAAAATAGTTAAAAGAAAGATTAAAAAGAAATAAAATCAAAGATATTTAAAATTTTATTTCTTTTTATTTTTGTTTTAGTTTATTTCAATAGCTGATATTTATGCTCTGTTTATTTATGAAATCTACGGTTACCTTGAAGTTGATTTCCAAGCATTAAAAAATAACTTTTGCAAAATATAATATTAAAGCACCAACAAAACTAAAGAAAGAAGGTGTTTACGAGTTTGAAAACAAAATGGTTTAACTACAAAAATTTATTTTTAATTTGTACTACTCTTTTACTATATTTTTTCATGAATAGTGTAAATTATGCATATTCTATTGAAAAAAATAATGAAAAATATTTAATACCAATCGGAAAAGTAATACAAATAGATGGTGAACTAGAAAATTTAATTGTAAGAAATGAAATTAAAGGTTGTCCATTAAAAAGTGGTGATTTAATCCTAGAAGCACAAGAAGTTCCAATAAAAGATTTCTATGAGCTATCGGATGTGTTTTTTTCTTCATCTAGTGATGATTTTAAAATTAAAATCAAAAGAGGAAACCAAATAAAAAATGTAATTTGCAACAAGGAAGCATTGAAAAAAATTAACTTTAACAACGCAATTTCAGGATTTGCCACTTTAACCTATATAAATCCTGAAAACAATGAATTTGGAGCTGTAGGTCATTCTATAAACATAGGAAATTTAAAGCAAATACCGATTAAGCAAGGTATTATATCTACAACTACAAATTTAGACATCCAAAAATCGTCTCGAGGAAGTGTAGGATGTATAAATGCGAATAAAAACTATATTATAGGTAATTTTAATAAAAACACACAATACGGCATAAAAGGATTTACTAAAAATATAGATTTTTCGCATCATGATAAATATAAAATAGCCGATTTAGATGAAGTAAAGCTGGGAAAAGCTCAAATAATACTACAAAATACACAAAATAAATGTGTCAAGTACGACATTGAAATATTAAAAATTGAAAATCAGCATTCTCCAGCACCAAAAACATTCAAGATAAAAATTACAGATAAAAATTTACTAAAAGAAACTGGGGGAATTGTACAAGGTATGAGTGGCACTCCAATTGTCCAAAATAATAAAATAGTAGGAGCTATATCCCATGCCTTAGAAAATAACCCTGAAGTGGGATACGGCGTTTATATAAAATGGATGCTGTAGAGTCAAAATATCTAAAAATAATCTCTGTATATATTTCAGAGATTATTTTTAGTAGGCATAACAAGTATAAACATATACATATCTATTTTATAGAAATTGAAAAGAGCTATTATTATTAATAATTATTGTTGAATTTGGCATTTTAAGGATATAATTATATAATAAGGGGAGGTATTTCTAACATATTTCTTACAAATTTTTATTAACTATAAAAAGCACTTAAAATATGTTATAATTAAGCATTAAGTAAGGAGGTATATAATGAGCAGAGATAATGACGATAAAAATAAAATTAGAAGAAGAAAAGTTACTTCTTCTAAAACTGATGTAACTAAAAATACACAGAAAAACGATTATAAAAAAGTTTCATCAAAACCTAAAAAACATAGAAAAAGAAGTAAAATTAAAATTTTTGGTATACTAATTTTATTTATGTTAGTAGTAGGTGTTGCTGTCGGTTCAGCGCTAGTTTTCTCATCTTTAAGAGATACTGAAGTAGTTACTAAAAAAGTACTTGATCAAAAAACTTACAGCAAAACTACGCTAAAATACGCAGATGGTAGTGTTTTAGCTGAAGCTGAAACAGGAAATAAAAAGGAACCTCTTAAGAAGTTAAATAATCAGACTGTTAAAGAAGCCCTTATATCGATTGAGGATGCCAGATTTTATGAACATAACGGTGTCGATATAAAAGGTCTATTTAGATCTGTTGTAAAAACTGTCCTTGGTAATAAACAAGGTGGTAGTACAATACCTATGCAGGTCTCAAAATTACTTTTAACCTCTCAAGATCAAACCCTAACTCGTAAAATAAAAGATATTTACTATGCTTACGAAATGAGTAAAACTGTAACCAAAGACGATATCTTGCTTACATACCTAAACAACATGTATGTAGGTAATAGTTTTTATGGAATTGAAGCTGCTGCACAAGGTTACTTCAATAAATCAGCTGAAAAGCTTACATTACCTGAAGCAGCTATGTTAGTTGGTGCAACAAATAACCCATCACGATATGCACCTTATACTAAAGTTAAGTTAGATGGTTCTGAACAAAGATCCGATTTAGAAAACAAATTATTATTTTATTCTCATACTGCAAATGATGGATTTGACGATCCTACTCAAGTAGAATTAAATATGATAGATAAATTATATTCTTGGGGCTTAATCACTGACTACGATACATATAGTCAACTAAAGAAAGGGACTATGGTAGTTAGAAAAGCTGTATTAAATGAAAATGCTGTCGGTAGAGCTAGAACAGTACTTAAGAAAATGCTAGAGAATGAATATATATCTCAAAGCGAATACGACCAAGCATATGCCGATGTAGCAAATGTTAAAATAGAAATTCCTAAATCTATAGAAACTATAGTTTCTACAGTTGAAGATTACGTATATGAAGAAGTTATAGAAGCATTAAAAGATCAAGGATATACTCAAGAAGAAGCTAATAACCTATATTACAATGGTGGTTTACAAATTCAAACTACTATAGATTCTAATATGCAAGCTGAACTTGAATCACAATATAATAATAGCTCTAACTTCCCTGCGAATTCTGGCCTTGATTCTAATGGTATAATGCAACCACAATCTGCCATGGTTATAATGGACCATCATACTGGTCAAATTAAATCTCTAATTGGTGGTAGAAATGTAAAAGGTAAGAGAACTTTAAATAGAGCAACAAGTCCTTCTCAACCAGGTTCTGCAATTAAACCACTTTCTATCTATACACCTGCTATAGATACATTAGAAATGACACAATCATCAGTATTTAGTGATGCTAGAGGTGGATATAAATTTACTCAAAACCAAAAATGGAATCCATCTACAACTACTGCTGGTGCTGGAAATATGAGTTTACGTCTAGGTATGGCTAAATCTTCTAATACAGTTGCTGTAAAAGTAGCTGAAAGCTTAGGCGATGATTACAATGAATGTATAGATGTAATGATAGATTACCTTAAGAATTTTGGTATAACTTCTGTTGTAGATAGTAAGACAAATAATTCTTCTACTACTGATAGAACATTCCCTTCTTTAACATTAGGAGGTATGGCTTATGGTATTTCTCCACTTGAAATGACAGCAGCCTATGCAGCTTTAGCTAATGGTGGTGTCTATATAGAACCTACTGTATTCACTACAGTTAGTACTTATAGTGGTGAGTTAATTGTAAAAGCTAATCCTGAAGAACACAGAGTTGTCGATGAAGAAGTGGCTTATGTAATGACAGATATGCTTAAAGCAGTAGTTACTGAAGGTACTGGTTCTAATGCTTCTATAGGAAGTATGCCTGTAGCTGGTAAAACTGGTACTACTAATAACAAATATTGTGTATGGTTTGTCGGATATACTCCATATTATGTTGGTGCTACTTATATAGGTGATGATCCAGGACGAAAAGATGCCAATGGAAATGTAATTAAAATGCGTTCTGTAGATGAATCTAGTGCTATAGCAGCTTCATTATGGGCTAATGTTATGAGACCTATACATGAAAATCTAGAAGTAGTTGATTTTGAAGTTCCAGACGGAATAAACTTCTATAAAATCAATTTAACAGATGGTGGAATATCTACTTACGGTTCTAAAGCAGCATTTGTAAAGGGAACTTCTCCAACTAGAACAAGTAGCTATCAAACTCCTGTAAATAATAACACTACAGATACTCAAGAAACACCTAATGAAACTCCTGCTGGTGACGGTGACAATCCACCTACTGATGATGGTACTGATGAAACTGGCGGTACTACTGACGATGGCACTGGTGGAACTACTGACGATGGCACTGGTGAAACTGGCGGTGCTACTAATCCTGGCGATGCCGGTGGTAATACTGATAATCCAACTACACCAGATACGCCAACTACACCTTAAAATTATATAAATAATAAAAATATCAAAATGCCATGGATTAAATTAGATTCCATGGCATTTTTTATTGCAATTTATTTTAAATTAAAACTTATATCAAGGTTTTGCCTTTGGATTAAATATAACTGACATCATATAACCAAAAAATATAGCTGCTGCAATCCCCCCAGCAGTGGCTATTGTTCCTCCAGTTAAAACTCCTAAAAATCCATCTGTTTTTATACCATCCATAACTCCTTTTGCTAGAGAATATCCAAATCCTATGATTGGAACTGTAGCTCCTGCAGCTCCAAAGTCCACTATTTTTTGATAAATACCTAAAAATGTAAGTATTACTCCAGCAGTAACATAGCTTACCATAACATATGGAGTTTGAAGCTTAAAATAATCCATCAACACCTGTGCAATCAAGCATATAGCTCCTCCGACAATAAAAACTCTAAAATAATCCATAATCATCAACATCACATCCTATAACTTTATTAAATAATTGTATTTTATTGATTCTCAATCACTACAGCATGAGCAATACATGGTATAGTTTGTTTTTGCAAAGTACTTGTAGGAGATAA
>NZ_JBJDXL010000263.1:0-4759 GCF_051866655.1 Intestinibacter sp. | reverse complement strand
ACTTCCTAAATCTCCAGTTGCAATAACATCAAATGAATTCGGATCGTCCTTAGTATCCTCAAAATAAGAGTATATAGTATCTACAGCTGCAGGAGCCATAGCTGCACCCATGTTATTGCCGTCCTCTATACCCTTGTCTACCACCTTTCCTATTGTGACGTATTTTATCCTAGGACCATTTCCACTACTCGATATAAATACACTACCTGCTCCTGTAACTGTCCATTGTGCTGTCATAGGCTTTTGGTTGCCTAGTTCTAGAGGAAATCTAAACTGTCTCTCTGCAGTACAATAATGACTAGATGTACCACATAAAGCATAATCTGCAAATCCTCCATCGACGACTATAGAACTCAAACACATACCAAGTGCCATAGTAGAGCAAGCTCCATATATCCCACAAAAAGGAATCGCTAATTCTCTAGCTGCAAATGAAGCAGGGAATATCTGATTTATCAAGTCGCCACCAAATAAAATTTCTACATCGGTTAATTTCTTCTCAGCCTTTTGTACAGCAAGCGACATCGCTGTTTGAATCATTTTGCTCTCAGCTAATTCCCATGTTTTCTCTCCATATAAATCATCCGGTAAAATTACGTCAAACTCATCTTTAAGTGGACCCTGCCCTTCCTTAGGACCTACTACAGATGCAGTGGAAATAATAGTTGGAGTATTTGCCATTTTCATAGTTCGCTTACCTATTCGTTTATTTGTCATTTGCCATTTCTCCTTTTACAATATTTATTTCTAAAATCCTACCTTAAATATGTAGTATATAAATCCAAATAAAATAGAAGATCCTACTCCATAAACTAAAACAGGTCCTGCAATTTTGAATAAATTTGCACCGACTCCTAAAACATATCCCTCTCGCTTATACTCCATCGCTGGAGATACTATAGAATTTGCAAATCCAGTTATAGGAATAATAGAACCAGCTCCTGCCCTCTTTCCAATTAAGTCATACACTCCTAGCCCAGTCAAAAATGCTCCTATGAAAATCAGTGTAATCGATGTATAGCTAGCAGCATCTTGTTTATTAAGTCCACCGATATTCATATAAGCATCGTTAATGCCTTGACCTATCATGCATATAATTCCTCCTACAATAAAAGCAAGTATATAATTCTTAACATAAGTGGGCTTTGGACTTATCTCATCTACATAATCCTTGTATTTTTTTTCATTTTGGTTTGAGTTTTTCTGTTCTGACATAAAATCAATTCCTTTCTTAAATAATCCATGAATATTATAGATTTCTCTGTATTATTGTTTGAAAAAAACAAAAAAAAATTCACATATAATCAAAAAATCCTACATTGTAATGTAGGATTTTAATTTATGTAAAACCTTTTTTTCAATTCTAGATACCTGGACTTGAGATATATTTAGCAATTTTCCTATCTCACTTTGCGTTTTATCCTCAAAGTATCTGAGCATAATAATTTGTCGTTCTCTTTTTTCTAATTTACCTAATACCTCCTTTAGAAGTATATTGTCTACTACTTTATCCTGTTCATCCTCTCCTTTCATAGCTATTTTGTCTATAAGGCATATAGGTGAGCCTTCCTCTTCATGTATAACTCCTTGTAAATATTCTACTGAAAAATTAGACTCTATAGCCATTACTACATCTTCTTTTTCGACGTTTAATTCTTCTGCTATTTCTTCTATAGTGGGATCTCTACCTAATTTTTTGCTCAATTCCTCTCCTTGCACCTTAATTTTAATTGCAAGCTGCTTAAGTGACCTAGATACCTTTACCATACCGTCATCTCTTAAATATCGTTTTATTTCTCCTAATATCATAGGTACGGCATATGTAGAAAATTTTACATTGTAACTAAGATCAAATTTATATATAGCTTTAATCAAACCTATAGATCCTAATTGAAATAAGTCATCTCTTTCATAGCCAATATTAGCAAATTTGCCGACTACACTTCTGACTAACCCGAGGTTGCTAGATATAAGCAATTCCTTAGCGTCTTCATCTCCTTTTTGAGCCTTTTGAATCAATTCTAAAGTCTCCTCATGGCTAAGTAAATGCTTTTTTTCTTCTTTTTTAGCAGTTATCCCCATAAATCAAACCTCTATTCTATATTAGAATTTATTTAGGTATTTCTATTGTTTTTGTCATTATAACTTTAGTTCCCTCTCCTACTATCGATGCTACTTGCACATCATCCATAAAGCTCTCCATAAATGAAAATCCCATACCAGATCGCTCTAGTTCTGGCTTAGATGTAAACATAGGCTGTCTAGCTTCTTCTACATCTTCAATTCCTTTGCCGTAATCTTCAATAACTATCTTTATAGTATTTTCAATCAACTCGCATCTTAAATACACAAATTGACTCTCATCCTCTTCATATCCATGAATAATCGCGTTAGTTACAGCCTCAGATACAGCAGTTTTTATGTCGGATAATTCATCTATAGTCGGATCTAATTTAGCTGCAAAAGATGCAACTATTACTCTTGCAAGGCTCTCATTCTCTGATTTTGCAGAAAACTTTACTTCCATAATATTACTCATAATGCAGTTCCCCCTTATTAAGAATTTATCGCATCTTCATATGACTTACATACGTTTATTATTTTGCCCATTCCCGATAAATTAAAAACCTTCTCTACTCTTGGATTCATATTTATTACAGATACCTTACCATGTCCATTTGCGATTTTCTTATATCGACCTATAATAACCCCTATTCCTGAAGAATCCATAAATCTTATGTTTTGAAAATCAAATATAATATTTTTTATATTTTTCCTCATTATAATTTCATCTACATTTTCTCTTATATAAGTAGATACATGATGATCTAGCTCTGTCGTTGTAAACTGAACTAATAATGTCTTATCATCTAAATAACATTTAATCACTTTGCATCCCTCCCATTTGAAGTTTACTGATAATCAATTCTATTTTTTACAAATTGATTCCTTCAATGAAATTTAGCTAGTTTTGTTTAATTCTGTCTATGGAAGATATAATAAAAAAACTAAAAAATACTATTATCATTATTTCCTTTTTTTGTATTTATATACATAAAAAAACAAAGGTATAAACAAATTTATTTCAAACTTGTTTATACCTTATAATAACAAAATTCTATAAAACTTTTTCTATCTCTACAAACGTATCATAATACGCTACTTGTCCACCAAAATCCGATATTTCGCTGTCTATTAAATAGTTTGGATTTCCATGCTTTTTCCACCAGCCTTGGTATATATTCACTACACCAGACAACATAGTTTCATCGATAATAACACGTGCATTTATTTCTCCATTATGAGATTTTACTCTAACTATATCATTTTCCTGAACCTTAATATCTTGAGCATCCTTGTCGTTTATGTAAATCTTACAAATATCCTCTTCATCCATAAAATGAGCACTCGATATTGTATTCTTATGATGCATAGTCAATAATCTAAATTTTTTAGAATCATCATTTTTATCTCTAGCATCATAGACAGGTATCGGAATAACACCATCATGCAAAGCTTCTAAGCTATAAAATTCATACTTCTTAGTTGGAGTTTCAAATTTTTTATCCTTCCAAGCTACATCTTGCTGTATATTTACGTAATTATTCTTAACAAATTCCAAATCTATATCCTTATAATATTTATCAAGAGGTTTTATTACCTTGCTTAAATATTCCTGTTTTGTTACAAATGGATAATTCTCTATATTCATTTTTTTAGCAATTTCCATAAAGAAATAATATTCGTCCATTAGCTTGTGTCTAGGCTCTACTGCACATTCATTGTAAGTCAGATACGGATTACACATAGATGAAAAAATCAAATCCTCACTTTCAAGCGTCGTACTCGTAGGTATAAATAAATCACACATCTGAGCAGTATCTGTCATAAACAAATCAAAGCAAACCTTAAATTCAATTTTTGAAAAAGCCTCCTTCAATCTATTTAAATTAGGTAATTGATTCAATAAATTACTTGTAGTCACTACAATAGCCTTTATAGGTGTACTATCTTTATCTCCTTCAGAATATTTTTCTGGCGCTTCAATAAAGTCACTTATATGGCTAACATAAAATTCCCTATTATCAGCGTATCTATAGCTATTATAAGGATCGGTATCTAAAACTGAAGGATAAATACTATTTGCATAGTTAACACCTCCTCCAGAAAATCCTATTTGACCAGTTATAGCCGCAAGTGCATTTATAGCCCTTATAGTATTTCCGCCATTTTTGTATCTTTGAAGTCCATGTCCAATTAATATTGTAGAGTATTTTTCGCAGTAAATACGAGTTATTTTTTCGACAGTTTCTATATCAGTATTGCATTCAGAAACTAAAAAATCCAAATCAAGTCTATCCAAATACGCCATATAGTGCTCAAACCCAAAAGTATAATTTTGAATGTATTCCAAATCATGCCAATTATTTTGAACGATTATCTTAGCCATCGCCATAGCAAGTGCACCATCACTAGATGGATTTATCTGAATAAATTCATCTGCTATCTTAGCCGTATCTGTGTATAAAGGATCAATTACAATTATTTTTATCCCCAATTTTTTAGCCTTTTTCAAAACCTGATATGTATGTATAGATGTATTAGCAGGATTTTTTCCCCATAAAATTATACTCTTACTGTTGTACAAATCCTCCAAAGAATTACTCAAAGCCCTACCAAAATCATAGCTTGTAGCCTTCATACCAGCATTCCAGCAAGGTCCGCCCTTTGGAATACTAGAGCCTCCATAAAAATTGAA
>NZ_JBJDXL010000262.1:0-4188 GCF_051866655.1 Intestinibacter sp. | reverse complement strand
CTTCCCAAAAGGCGTATCAAAAACCTTAAATCCATCCTCAGAAGGAGTATAGTAGTATTTTTCATAAAAATTCTTGGCATTTAAAATATGCACCATCTTAGAAAGTCCATCTAGCTCGCCCTTAGAATTTATCATAAGTGACATATCGTATCTCTTCTCGTCCTGCTCTATGTATAAATTAGGAGATAGGTACATCTCGTATTCCTTGCAAAGCTCTTTCATCTTAGAAATCCTCTTATCATCTAAAGTCAGACAAAAATCGTCTATTTCCTTACCTAAGCAGTTTTTCAAATCCTTTTCTTCATACTGTGGGAAGAAAGGAGTCCATTGAATCTCAGGGAAAAACAATAAATCGCTGCCTTTAGCATTCTTCATAAAATCTAATGTCTTTTTATAATTACCATCCATATCCAGCCCCATTGAAACCTGAGCCATAGCTAACTTCATATTGCATAGCCTCCTTTTTATTATAAACTAGCTTTAACAATATTATACACCATATTTCAACAAAAATTACAAAACACAATTGCAAGAATATAATCGAAACTTGCATATTAGTGAAAACTTCGCTATAATCTTTTTTATAGGACATAAAAATTTAATAAAACATATAAAAAATAAATTATACAAATTAGGGGGGTGAATTCTTGAAATATTTGATTGCAGGGGATTCAGCACTAATAATTGAATTTGGAAACGATATAAGTACTGAAACAAACAACAAAATAAGGGTTTTCAACGATTTAATAAAATCAGCTAAAATACAAGGGATCACAGAAACAGTTCCTACTTTCAGATCTCTTTTAATTTACTACGACCCTTCAAAAATATATTTTGACGAATTAAAGTCGAAAATTGAAAAGTTAAGTAAAAATTTAGATTCTAAATCAGAGACCAAAAAAAGAATAATAGAAATACCAGTCTGCTACGGTGGCTCATTTGGAGAGGATTTAGAATTTGTAGCAGAGCACGCAAAATTGACTACAAGAGAAGTAATACAAATACATACATCTAGGGAATATTTAATTTACATGCTAGGATTTTTGCCAGGATTTGCATATCTAGGGGGCCTTGACAGCAGACTATTTACTCCTAGACTTAAAAATCCGAGAACTAGAATCGACGCAGGCTCTGTAGGCATAGGCGGTGAACAAACTGGAATATACCCACTCGCATCACCTGGTGGATGGAGACTTATTGGAACTACTCCAGTAAAGCCATACGATGCAAATAGAGAAGAGCCAATTTTATACAAGGCGGGCGACTACATAAAATTTGTAGAAATAAGTCAATCTGATTTTTACGAGATAAAAAATTTAGTAGATAAAAATTTATACCATTGTAACGTAATAGAGAGGGGGGTTTAAAATTGGGAATAATAATTCGAAAAAGTGGATTATATACGACTATTCAGGATTATGGTAGGGTAGGATACCAAGAATTCGGCTTCTCTGTATGTGGTGCAATGGACAAACGATCTCTCAAAATAGCAAATATACTAGTCGGCAACCCAGTCGACGAGGCGGTGATAGAGATGACTTTAGTAGGTCCTACTATAGAATTTACAGAGTCAAATATCATAGCTATAACTGGCGGCAACCTAAGACCAAAGCTAAACGGTCAAAAGGTACACACATACCAGGCATTACTTGTAAAATCTGGAGATGTGCTGTCATTTGAATACGCCAAAAGCGGCTGCAGAGCCTACATTGCATTTGCAGGAGGACTCAAAGTTCCAAAAGTCATGGGAAGTAAGTCGACTTATGTAAGATGTGGAATAGGAGGATACAAGGGTAGAACTCTACAGGCAGGCGACTATATTAAGTTTGAATCGCCAAAGGACTATCTTCCATATTTTTTATCTAGAAAAATAAACTACATGCATAAAAATGAGTCAGAGGTAACATTGAGAGTCATAAGAGGACCTCAGGATACAGCATTTACAGAAAACGGCTTGAAAACGTTTTTTTCTAGCCCATACAAGGTTACTAACGAAAACGACAGAATGGGATGCAGACTAGACGGTCCAGTCATAGAGCACAAATCCTCTGCAGATATAATCTCAGACGGTATAGCTCTAGGCTCAATACAGGTTCCTTCACACGGTAAGCCTATAATCATGATGACAGATAGACAGACAACAGGTGGCTACACAAAAATTGCAACCGTAATAAGCGTAGATATACCAAAGCTTGCACAGAGAAAGGCTGGAGATACTATCTATTTTAAGGAAATTTCTTTAAAAGAAGCACAGGATCTCTACAAAGAGGAAAAATTACTTTATAAAGCAATTACAAAAAACATACACAAGCCGTGTATGGAGGTCTTAGAGCCTAGAAGTGCATCTAGAAGAATTGAAGTTCTTTTAGAAAAAGACAACAATCCATTTCAACAAAAATAATAGGGTAAATTAGGAGGATAACATGGAATACGAAAAAATTTTAGAATTAATAAAAATAATGGAGGATTCATCTTTAACTACTTTTTCTTACAAAGAAGGAGATAGTGAGATTTTACTAAAAAAAGAAGTAACAGCTGTAAAACAAGTAGAAGCTGCACCTGCAAAGGTTAAGGAAGCTACAGAGCCTGCAGGAGATGGAATTGAATACATAAAGGCTGAGCTTATAGGAACATTCTATGAAGCGCCATCACCACAAGCGAAATCATTCGTATCAGTAGGCGACAAAATCACAAAGGGTCAAGTCGTAGGAATAATAGAAGCGATGAAAATGATGAACGAAGTAGTCAGCGAATACGAAGGAACAGTAGAGGCTATCCTAGTTGAAAACGAACAAATGATAGAATACGGCCAACCTTTATTCAAAATAAAAACAGTATAGGAGAGTTTAAAATGTTTAACAAAATATTAATAGCAAATAGGGGTGAAATTGCTATAAGAATCATCAGAACATGTAAATCTCTAGGCATCAAGACAGTAGCAGTTTACTCTGAAATAGATAAAAATGCTCTCCACACTAAGCTAGCCGACGAGAGCATATGCATAGGACCTGCTAAATCAAAGGACAGCTATTTGAACATGAACCGCATCATCACAGCAGCTCAGCTTACAAATGCAGACGCTATACATCCAGGATTTGGATTTTTATCAGAAAACAGCAAGTTCGTGGATTTATGCAAGGAAAACAACATAACATTTATAGGTCCAAGCAGTGAAGTAATAGATTTGATGGGAAATAAATCAAACGCCAAAAACACAATGATAAAGGCAGGAGTCCCAGTAGTCCCTGGAACAGAAGATCCAGTGTACGACGCAGAAATAGGTAAACGTCTTGCAGATGAAATGGGATATCCAGTAATAGTAAAGGCATCCTCAGGTGGCGGCGGTAAAGGAATGAGAATAATAGAAAATTCGACTGAATTTATCGAGGGCTTCAACGTAGCACAGGGTGAATCTGTAAACTCATTTGCAGACAACACAATGTACATAGAAAAATACATCAGAAACCCAAGACACATAGAGGTACAAATTTTAGCGGACAAATACGGAAACGTAGTCCATCTAGGAGAAAGAGACTGCTCAATCCAAAGACTACACCAAAAGATGATAGAGGAATCTCCTTCACCAGCTATAGGAGACGAGCTAAGAAAAGTCCTAGGTGAAACAGCAGTAAAGGCAGCAAAAGCCGCTCACTACGAAAACGCAGGCACAGTAGAATTTCTACTAGATGAAAACGGCGACTACTACTTCATAGAAATGAACACTAGAATACAAGTAGAACACCCTGTCACAGAAATGGTAACAGGAATAGATTTAATAAAACAACAAATTTTAATCGCAGCAGGGCAAAAATTAGCCTACACACAAGACGACATCCAAATAAAAGGACATGCCATCGAATGTAGAATAAACGCCGAAAATACACTTAAAAACTTCATGCCAGCACCTGGTAAAATAAATGCAGTACATTTTCCAGGAGGCTTCGATGTAAGAGTCGACACAGCACTTTACGCTGGATACGTGCTTCCAGCTACCTACGATTCTATGATAGCCAAGGTAATTGTACACGGAAGCAACAGAAAAGAAGCGATTGAAAAAATGAAGGCAGCTCTAGATGAGCTTGTAATAAACGGAGTTGAGACAAACGCCAACTTCCAATATTCAATAATGAACAACCCAACATATGTAAACGGTGAAGCAACAACAGGATTTATAAAGGATTTGTTATC
>NZ_JBJDXL010000261.1:0-4205 GCF_051866655.1 Intestinibacter sp. | reverse complement strand
TTTTCCTACTTGCCATCATACCTACAATTGTATTAAAATGAATGCCTAAATAAGGAACTCTACTTTTATCAAATGTTTTAAAATATTTTTCATCAAAATAGCTATAAACAGGTGATCCTTTGAAGGATTCATTGATATAACAAGCCTCTGTCTCGACTACGCCTTCTAAAATTTCATCTTTTAAAGATACATTAATCACGTCTAAAATCCTGTGGCGCATAAAAAATGCAGTTGGTACGCTAACACCAACCTCTTCAGCACACATTCTAATAGTTCCACCTTCTATCATAAATTGACAATATTTTAGCCATTTCTCCAAACTCAATTTTGTATTGGAGAGTGGAGAAAGACTTCTTTCATCAAATGTTCTTTTACATTTTTTGCAAATATATCTTTGACGTCCATATGTTTTTCCATTTTTATTTAACTCTGTATGCCCACATTTAGGGCATTTAAGACCTTTTTTAAATCTTCCTTCCAAAATTTTGTCTTTTCCCTCTTTTTCATCATAAAAACCTAAATTATATAAATTTTTTAATTTTGCTTGAGCTAACGCTATTAAAGAACTCATTTCATCTATATTTAAATTATCTACCATTGATCTAATTCTTTTAGAACTAAATATATTTGAATGTTCTTGTCGAAACATAATAAACCTCCTCATTATTTCAGCAATTTATTATAAAAATCCCTAATCTTAAATATTTTTACTTTTATACAAATTCTTGGTTGTATTATGTCCCAACAAAATTTATTTCATACATAATCTCACAAAATCCTTTAACATATTCATACGGAGCGGAGTTATTGTTATAGTGCTTTAGCAATCTTTTTTTCAAAACAAAATAGACGGACTTTTTAACAAGTCCGCCATGTATATAATAAATTTTATTTAATTATCGTCTTTAAATATTATCACAAATTAGTCTTCAAAATATCCATCTGGATATAATGGGAATCTAGCAGCTAATGCTCTAGCTTTTGCTTTACATTCGTCTAGAACTTCTTGGTTGTCGATGTTTTCAGCTACAGTATTCATGATATCTGCGATTTCTGCCATTTCTGGAGCACCAAATCCTCTTTCAGATGTTGCAGTAAGACCTATACGAACACCACTTGTTACGAATGGACTTTCTGGGTCGTTTGGTATAGCATTTTTATTAACTGTTATACCTATTTTTTCTAAAGCTTGGTCAAATTGTTTACCAGTTATTCCTTTCGCTCTTAAGTCAACTAATACTATGTGGTTGTCAGTTCCACCACTTACTATTTTGAATCCTCTCTTTTCTAATTCTACTGCTAAAGTTTTAGCGTTATCTAAAACTCTTTGCATTGTAGCTATAAACTCAGGTTCTCTAACTCTCTTGAACATGTTTGCTTTTGCAGCTATACCATTTATTTGGATAGAACCTAGAGTTCCTGGGAATGTAGCTCTATTTAATTGTTTAGCGTATTTTTCTTTACACATTACGAATCCACCTCTAGGACCGCATATTGTTTTAGAGCAAGAAGATGTAGCGAAATCTGCATATGGGATTGGAGAAGGAATTACACCAGCTCCTATAAGTCCTGAAATATGAGCCATATCTACTAATAAATAAGCTCCTACTTTATCAGCTATTTCTCTAAATCTCTTATAATCTATTAGTCTTGGGTAAGCACTAGCCCCTGCTATTATCATTTTAGGTTGAAACTCTAATGCCATTTGTTCAACTTGATCATAGTCGATTACACCGTCATCATTTACACCATAATGTTTGTAGTTAAATATTTTACTCATAAAGTTTGCTTCTGAACCATGACTTAAATGTCCGCCGTGGTCAAGTCTCATTGCTAATATTTTATCCCCTGGGTCTAATACTGCATTAAATGCTGTGTAGTTTGCAGTTGCTCCTGAATAAGCTTGTACGTTTACATATTCACAACCGAAAGCTTCTTTAGCTCTTTCTATACATAAGTTTTCTATTCTATCAGCATGTTCAGAACCTGCTTGGTATCTTTTTCCTGGAAGACCTTCTTCAGTTTTGTTTACGAATACGCATCCCATTAATTCTAATATTTCAGTTGGTGCTGAACTTTCTGATGCTATCATTTCTATATTGTATTTTTGTCTTTCTAATTCGTCTGCTACTATACCGTATACTTCTGGATCTGTGATTTTAGTTGTTTTTAACATATTTTACTCCTCCTAATGTTTCCCCAAAATTTTATTTTTAATGTTTTATTGTTTTCGTTTTCTTAACTTCTATGTTTAAATATTATCACACTTTATGCGCTAAAATATATTATTAAAACAGAACTATTTTTTAACATTTCCGACATTTTACCATCACTTTATAAAAATAGAGGTCGAAAGAATTTTTTCCTTTCGACCTCTATTTCGACTTTTTAATCTATTTTATTATTGTATTTTTTCAAAGTCACTAGCACCATGCTTACAAATTGGACATATAAAGTCTGGTGGCAATTCATCGCCTTCGTAAACATAGTTGCAGATTACACATCTATAACCTTTTTTACCCTTAGGAGCTTCTGGTTTTGGTTTTACATTTTCTTGATAATAGTCATAAGTAATAGTTCTATCTTCGCTTAAAACCTCTGCAGCTACTACTTGTGCTATAAACATAGTGTGAGTTCCAAGATCTATAGCTTGTTGAACATATGCTGATATATATGCATTTGTAGCTTCAGTTATGTAGTATAATCCATTAGGTGATTTTTTCATATTTGTGTATCCAGCAAATTTATCAACATCTGCTCCACTTTGGAATCCAAAACGTTTAAATATATCAAAGCTTGCTTTTTCTGTAAGTATAGATACATTCACTTTTCTTGTGTTTTTAATCATATCGTGAGTTTTATTTTTTTTGTTAACAGTTATTGATATAAAATTTGGTGTGCTTGTAACTTGTATTGTTGTATTTACTATACATCCATTGTGTTTACCATTTTCCTCTGCAGTTACGACATAAAGTCCATAACCTATTTTGTACATAGCTTTATTATTCATATGTAGACCTCCTCTTATGCAAAAATGAATATATTTATATTATATCCAATTTTTTTGGAAAATTCTTCTATATATCGATTAATATTTTTTTATTAGTACGTTTTTTTCTGAATCTAAGTAAATTTCATAAGGTATCTCATGACTAGAAAATAAAATCGGACTTAGCGTAAATCCGTAGCTTCCGGCATTTGAAACTGTGACTATATCTCCTATTTCAGCCTTTTTTAGCTCTAGATTTTTACCTAACAAATCGGCAGCTGTACATAAATTTCCACATACTGTTACTAATTCTTTTTCATAAGCTTCAGTTAAAATATCTACTTGATTTGCATCATATGCTGTAAATATAGGCTCTGTCGCTTTTAAGCTTTCTCTAGGTGCTTGTGAATAGCTTACGACTAATTCTGCTAGACTCGGCTTATGAAATCCGTTGTAGCCATTTGCGACTATTAGATAATTTACTCCTCTTGAAACCTTTTTATCGATTACGTAAGTCACATATGTGCCGGCTCTGCATATTATAAATCTACCTGATTCTATAATTAGTCTGCAATTTAGTTTTAATTTATATTCTTTTATCAATTCTCTGCATTTTTGACCTAAAAAATCTATTTTCAATTCTTCATTTCTATCAGAATATGCAATTCCAAGTCCTCCACCGAAATTTATATAATCCATCTCAAATCCCATCTCTTCTATACAGAAAACAGCTAAATCAAATATATCCTTATAGTAATTATATAAAACCTCGTAATCCAACACCTGTGATCTTAGATGCACGTGTATTCCACATATCTTTACGTTTTTTAGAGAATTTATAAAATCTCTGTGTTCTAATAAGCTTTCTTCATCTACGCCAAATTTGCTTGAAACTGCACTATCTGAGTCCATAGAATAATTTGGATTAATTCTTAGCCCAACTCTAAAAACTTCACCATGCTCCTTAGCAACTTGATTTATTATTTCCAGCTCATGGTAGCTATCTGCCGTGATTATACATTTATCGTAAGTATCCTCTATATCGCTTTTAGTTTTTCCTGCTGATGAGTATATTATTTTTTCTTTTGGTATATTCGCCTTCACTGATTTTAAGACCTCATTTTTTGATGCTGCATCTGAACCTATGCCGTTTTTCGCTATAAATTTTACTATATTTTCATTTGGATTTGTCTTTATAGAATATAAAAATTCAAAT
>NZ_JBJDXL010000260.1:0-4206 GCF_051866655.1 Intestinibacter sp. | reverse complement strand
AGTTTGCAATTCCGAAAATTACAGCGCCGACTACAGCCAACTCCACATGTAAAATACCGAATAATATAGAAGAAATCATCATACCAGTATACACATCGAAAATCCTAGACAATCTCTTAAAAAATACCACTCTAAAAAGCAATTCTTCAACTATAGGTGCTGCTATTACTGTTAATATAAATGATATTAAAGTGCTTTTAAATAAATCGTCTGAGGCACTATTTAGTGAATTTGCAGTATCTATATCGA
Source organism: Intestinibacter sp. (assembly GCF_051866655.1). GTDB lineage: Bacteria > Bacillota > Clostridia > Peptostreptococcales > Peptostreptococcaceae > Intestinibacter. Next base: position 3,957 of record NZ_JBJDXL010000260.1, on the reverse strand, counting down.
TTATGCAAAATACAGCTAAAATCAACAGTGTAGAGCCTATAGATATACAAATTTGGGTGAAGACGACATTTACAATTTCTTTCATGTTTAATTTTTCGATAAAATCTCGAATTAGACTGTCGAGCTTCCTAAATGTAGCTTTAAATTTATAAAGTAAAAATAAAATAAATAAAGTATCTGAGATTAATTGAAGTAAATCTATATCAGAATCTAAAATATCTTCATTTAAGAAAAAATCTATAAGCATCACAAAAAAGTTAATAAGTATATAAACTACTACAGAAGATATAATTTTTACTTGGTTGAATTCCTGTTTTTTCAAAAAAACACCTCCTTTTAAAATTGTGTAAATTATCTCTATTAAGGGTATATTTTAGTTATATAAAATTTTTATAAAAATACATATTCACTTAATAAGAATAGCTTATATTTATGCTAGAATATGGATATCCGAGGGCTTAGATAATGTTCCAATAGAAAGAGATATTATGGTAGATGGGGATATACAATAATATATATGATGTAAATTATTTAAGAATGATTTAATATTTTTTAAAGAATAATAAGATAGAATATAGTTTATTAAATCGAATTTAAAATTTACAGGTATAGATAGGAAAGGTGATTATTAATGAAAGAAGAAAAAAACAAACCAAAACATTTTAATTATTTTAATTTCTTTTTAATTTTAATACTTGTAGTTATGCTAAATAGTTTATTTTTACCTAGCATAAATTCTCGTATATATGAAGAAGTAGATTACAGCACATTTTTAACTCAGGTTGAAGCAGGACAGGTGTCAGAGGTTCAAATGAGTGATACAGAGATAGTATATAATTTAAAGGAAACAGATGAAAATAAAGACAACAAAAAATCGTATTATACAGGATATGTTGAAAATCCTGATTTAGTTAAAACCTTACAAGATAATAATGTCAAGTTTACAAAGCAAATAAAGGATGAAAACTCATGGATAGTCAATTTCATAGTGAGCTGGGTATTACCGCTTGCAATATTCTTATTTATAGGAAATTGGCTTATGAAGTCTATGACAAAGAGAATGGGTGGAGCTTCAAATGCAATGCAATTTGGTAAAAGTAACGCCAAGGTATATGTAGAAGCACAGACAGGAAAAACCTTCGACGATGTAGCTGGACAGGATGAAGCCAAGGAAGCTCTTACAGAAATAGTGGACTTCCTTCACAACCCTAAAAAATACGAAGAAATCGGTGCGATAATGCCAAAAGGAGCTCTACTTGTAGGACCTCCAGGTACAGGTAAAACTCTACTTGCAAAGGCTGTAGCTGGAGAAGCTAAGGTCCCATTTTTCTCAATATCAGGATCTGAATTCGTTGAGATGTTCGTAGGTATGGGAGCGGCAAAGGTTAGAGACTTATTTAAGCAAGCTAATGAAAAGGCTCCATGTATAGTTTTTATAGACGAAATAGATACAATAGGTAAAAAACGTGATACTGGAATGCCAGGAGGAAATGACGAGAGAGAACAAACTCTTAACCAATTGCTTACAGAAATGGATGGATTTGACGGCAAAAAAGGTGTTGTAATACTTGCAGCAACTAATAGACCTGACTCACTAGACAAGGCATTGCTTAGACCAGGTCGTTTTGACAGACGTGTTCCTGTAGAGCTTCCAGACTTAAAGGGTCGTGAAGCAATACTTAAGGTACACGCTAAAGGAGTACACATGGCAAAGGATATAGATTACAATGCAATAGCTAGAGCAACAGCAGGTGCGAGTGGTGCAGAGCTTGCAAATATAATTAATGAGGGTGCATTGCGAGCAGTCAAAATGGGAAGACATGAAGTTTTACAAGAGGACCTAGAAGAAAGTGTAGAAGTAGTAATAGCTGGTTACCAAAGAAAAGGAGCTGTTATATCTCAAAAGGAAAAATCAATAATAGCTTACCACGAAATAGGTCATGCACTTGTAGCAGCTAAGCAAACTGAATCTGCTCCAGTTCATAAGATAACTATAATCCCTCGTACTTCAGGTGCACTTGGATATACAATGCAGGTTGAAGAAGGTGAAAAAGTCCTTATGTCTAAGGAAGAAGCATTCAACAAAATTGCTACCTTCACAGGAGGACGTGCAGCAGAAGAATTGATATTTGGCTCATTTACAACAGGAGCTTCAAATGATATAGAACAAGCAACTAAAATAGCTAGAGCAATGGTAACTAGATATGGTATGAGTGACGACTTTGACATGATGGCACTTGAAACAGTTACAAACCAATATCTAGGAGGAGATGCATCACTTACTTGTTCACCAGAAACTTCTACTAAGATAGATCAGGAGGTTTTAAGTATAATAAAATCAGCTCATAAAAAGGCTATGAATATACTTAAAGAAAACGAAGACAAGCTCCACGAATTATCTAAATTCTTACTTGAAAAAGAAACCATAACAGGCGAAGAATTTATGGAAATCTTAAATAAAGATAACAATTTAGATACAAATTTATTACAAAATGACACAAATATGGAAACTAGTGATATAATAGATGAAGTTGAAGGTAGTAAATTTGATGTTGTGGGTGAAGGTGTGAATCTTGAAAAGAGAGAAAACACCGTAGACCTCGGCAAAAAATAAGGAGTGAGAGAGATAGAAGAGTTGTTTAAAAAGTATAAAGAAGCCATTTTATATGTAATCTTTGGTGGATTTACATTTTTGACTAATTTAGTTACATACCTTGTGTGCACTAGATTATTCAGTATAGACATATTGATTTCAAATTCAATTGCATGGATAGCATCTGTTGTATTTGCGTATGTTACTAATAAAATCTTTGTATTTGAAAGTAATGAAACTAGATTAGAATATATAATAAAGGAATTTTCATCATTTGTAGGCTGTAGAATTTTTTCTGGAGTTGTAGAGCTGATGATAATATTCATGATGGCTACTTTAGCTGGAATTAATGATTTAGTTGTTAAGATAGTCACTAATGTGGTGGTTATAGTTCTAAATTATGTATGTAGTAAGCTTATAATATTTAAGAAAAAAGACGAACCAGAATATGCATAAAGTGTTATTTAAAGGGATATGAAGCAAAGTAAAATTTGTATCATATCCCTTTTTTATATTAATAGTAGAACTAGTAGTACTACTAGTTCTAATTTTGTGTAGTTTTTATTTGAAAATATTGAAATATAAAATTGATTATGATAATTTGAAAGCATAAAATTTAATAAATAAACAATTACCGGTTTTAAGTTCTTATTATCTATTTAGATTTTAAGCTAAGATGGAAATAAGTGAAATTCTTATACAGTCGTGCTACTGTGATCGTTTAGCTTTATCTGTTATTCCATTGTAAATATTTTTATGAGAAGGAAGATGAAGTGTTAATGCGTAAGTCAGGATACATGCTTATAACTGCTACCGTATACAACACGTAATTGTAAATGGAGATGGAAATTGTGTTCTAAGAGATTTATTTGTTATACAAAAAATTCGATATAGTGGATATTTATGTGTTGTATAAAAATTAGTTATTACAAATATTTATTTGTTGTACAAAAATTTAATGATTAAATAAATTAATTAGAACTGATTATCATATAGTTGATATACACATATTTCCACAAATTTAGATAAAATGTGTTGGCGGAAGGTAGATTGTTTAATATTTTAAATTTAAATTATCATAATATCTATCATGGTGTATTTAAATATAATTTATCAAAAAGGTTTCTAAAGGCACAATTTATATTGTGCTTTTTTGATGCTTTAAAGGAGGTGGGAGATATAGTTTTAAATAAAAAATCAAGTGAGGTTAAAGGATTGCCCAGAAAAATAATAGATATTTTTGACAATACCAAATGACGGATGGGAGGAAAAAAATGAAAAATTTATTGAAAAAATTCAAAAAAGTAGGGACATTATTTTTGGCTTTATGCTTAATTTTATCAATGTTGCCTATGTATGTATTT
>NZ_JBJDXL010000259.1:0-4212 GCF_051866655.1 Intestinibacter sp. | reverse complement strand
CCTTTTTTAAATCTTCCTTCTAAAATCTTGTTTTTTCCATCTTTTTCATCATAAAAACCTAAATTATATAAATTTTTTAATTTTGCTTGAGCTAACTCTATAAAAGAATTTATTTCATCTATATTTAAATTATCTATCATTGATCTAACTTCTTTAGAACTAAACATATTTGAATGTTCTTGTCGAAACATAATGTACCTCTTTCTAGTTTAGGTAATTCATAATAGAAATTCCTAATCTTGTAAATTCTTGGTTATATTATGTCCAAACAAAATCTATTTCATACATAATCTCACAAAATCATTTAACATATATACAATGGTTCTAAGTTAAGTATATATACAATAAAATTTAAAAAAATTTATTTTAAATTGATACAAATAAAAAAGGAGAACCAAAACTAATTTTGATTCTCCTCGAGTTTTATCTATTTCATCGCTTCTCTTTGTCTTTGTTTGTTGTATTGTAATCTTTCGTGAGCATCTAGGTATTTCTTTCTAAGTCTTATAGCATCTGGAGTGATTTCAACTAATTCATCGTCATCTATAAACTCTAGAGCTTCTTCAAGAGTGAATACTTTTGCTGGATTTAATTTGATAGCATCGTCAGTACCAGAAGCACGAACGTTAGTAAGTTTTTTGTTTTTACATGGATTAACTACCATATCTTCACTTCTTGAGTTCATTCCTATTATCATACCTTCATAAACTTCAACACCTGGGTCTACAAACATTTGAGCTCTTTCACTTAAAGCGTTAAGACCGTATGCCATAGTAGTACCAGGTCCTTGAGCTATTAGGACACCATTACTTCTTGAAGGTATTTCACCTTTGTGGTCTTCATATCTTGCAAAAGATCTGACCATATTTCCTTCACCACGAGTGTCATTTATAAATTCAGATCTATATCCTAAAAGTCCACGAGTTGGAGCAGAGAATTCGATTTTTACGTAATCTCCTTCTATAGACATTGCTTCCATCATACCTTTTCTAAGGTTCATTTTGTTTATTACAGTTCCTGAGTAAACTTCAGGGCAGTTTATTATAACCTTTTCGATTGGTTCTTGAACTCTACCATCTTCTAATCTATGCATTAAAACTTCTGGTTTAGATACACCTACTTCATATCCTTCACGTCTCATGTTTTCAAGTAATATTGATAGGTGAAGCTCACCACGACCGCTTACTTTATATCCGTCAGTAGTATCAAGTGGTTCAACCTTAAGTCCTACGTTAACTTCAAGTTCTTTTTCTAGTCTGTCTTTTAAATGTCTAGTAGTTACGAATTTACCGCTCTTACCTGCAAATGGTGAATCATTAACTAAGAAGTTCATAGATAGAGTAGGTTCTTCTATGTGTATCATTTCCATTGGAAGTGGATTTGTTATTTCACATATAGTTTCACCTATAGATATATCAGGTATACCTGCTACAACTACTATTTCACCGCTTCCAGCTTCATCTACTTCTACTTGTTTAAGTCCTTCGTATACTGATAATTTAGATATTCTACCTCTAGAAACAACTTGGCCTGCTTTACATACAGCTACTTGTTCTCCGTTTTTTACAGTACCTTTGTAAACTCTACCTATTCCAAGTCTACCTACATAATCGTCATAAGCTAGAGCAGATATTTGAAGTTGAAGGTGTTTATCGTCGTAATCAGGATAAGCTTCAACATGGTTTACTATAGTTTCAAATAATGGAGCTAAGTCAGTGCTATCGTCGTCCATTTCACGTTTAGCTATACCTTGTTTAGCTACACCGTAGATTATAGGGAAGTCACATTGTTCATCAGTTGCATTTAAGTCTACGAATAAATCGAATACTTCATCTACAACTTCTTCAGCTCTTTGATCTTTTTTATCTATTTTGTTTATGAATAGTATTGGTCTAAGACCTAATTCTAATGATTTTTGTAAAACGAATCTTGTTTGAGGCATTGGCCCTTCTGAAGCATCTACAAGTAGTATAACTGTATCAACAGTCTTTATAACACGTTCTACTTCTGATGAGAAGTCACTATGTCCTGGTGTATCAACTATGTTTATTTTGTAGTCCTTGTAGTTGATAGAACAGTTTTTAGAATATATTGTTATACCTCTTTCAGCTTCAAGGTCGTTGCTGTCCATTACGCATTCTTTTACTACTTCGTTTGCTCTAAATACACCACTTTGAGCTAAGAATGCATCAACTAAAGTTGATTTTCCGGCATCGACATGGGCAATTACTGCGATATTTATTATTTTATGTTTAGTTGACATATAAAAATCTCCTTTTCTTAATTTATATAATGTAGAAAATTATATTTTGAAAATGCGATTAAATATAATTTTCACAAATGTATTTCAAAAAATTCCCTGAACTTAATAATCTTCGACTGAAGACTTTTTTATAACTAAGCTATTATATCATAATGGAATATAGTATACAAGATGTATAAAATTTCAATCTCATAAAAATATTACAAAATGTAAAAAAATATTTTAATATTATCGATTTAATAAATATTCTCTGTGTAAAGCCCAAGTATTATTCTCCCATTTAAATACAGTTATATTGTCGAAGTCGCATTCAAAATCGCATGGAATTACTCTTACATAGTCCCATAATTCGTCAAATATCTTTTGAATTTTTTTAGATGAAATAGTAACGTGGAATACTTTGTTTTTTCCTTCGCCTTTTTTGAAATTTATATAAGGTATTTTGGCAATTTCATCTATTAATTTATCGTGTAGAGCTTTTCCTTCTTTGCTCATCTTGACATTCATGTATACTACGCGATTGTCAAAGTGGTCGTATCCCCTTATTTTGTACTTTTCGCTTTTATGTTTTGACGAAAAATCCTTTAGCAAATCATCTAAATCAGAAATATCATCAGCCTCAAATGGCGCTTTTATTGTAAAATGAGCTGGCAATTTAGACGATTTTGCGCCTAATTCTCTGAAGACCTCTTTTCTGAGGTTGTTGTTGAAGTTGCCAGCAGGTCCTTTTACTACACTTACTATTACGTATCTCAAATTATCATCTCCAATTTTAAAAATTATATAAGCTCTCTAAGCAAGTCTAAAAAGTGAAGTACATCATCAGATGGGTTTTTAGCGTAAAGTAGACCATAAGGAACTTTGAAATTCCAATTTACAGGTAATGTTACTAAAGATGGATGAATATTTTTCCATGCATCTAGAGTAAGTAACATATTATCGCTTTCTTCACATTTATTAAATGTTTCAATATCGTAAAAACAGTTGCCTTCATCAAATATGATTTCGGGATGTGAGATTTTTAAGCTTTTACGAAACTTATTTAGCGAAACAGTATCGTCCGACTTTGGCATAATCAAGTGTTTATCGTACAAATCACTGATTTCCAGTATATCTTTTACTGCCAATGGATTATCTTTAGACATGGCAACGCAAAGATCATACTCTCCTAATTCAAAATAATTAGCTAAATTATGCATTTGTATAGAATTTAGCGCACCGACTAAAAAGTCGATATATTTTCCGAGCGATTCTACAACAGATAATATTTGGTTGTGATCATCTGAATATGGAATTATTTTGAATTTATATTCACTTGGATTTTTTGATTTTTTATTCCATAAATCTAAAAAAAAGTTGCAAGGATTTAAAAAGGAGGAACCGATTTTAAGAGTTTTAGACGCGGATATTTGAACTTGTTTTGCGCGTTCAATTGCCCTTTCTGACTCCTTTATTATCTTTTTGGCATCTTTATAAATAGATTTTCCAGCATCTGTTAGCTGAGTTCCCTGTTTATTTCTTGTAAAAAGCTTAAGAGATAAGTGGGTTTCAAGTGAGTTTATTTGTTTCATAACAGAAGCTGGTGTTATATATAGTTTTTCTGCAGCCTTATTAAAACTTTTGCAATCGGCAACAATTAAAAAGGTATTTAGTAGCTGATTATACATAAATTTCCTCCTTTATGTGTTTACCTTTAGTAAATACATTATATATCTTTTTGAAATTCAGAGTCAATAAAATTTGATGTATTATTAGTTATATAAATGATATTGAAAGGAGATAATTGATATGAGCAAATTAGGTTTTGGATTAATGCGCCTACCAGTTTTAGATGGCAATGCAGAAAAAATAGATATGGATCAGCTTTGTAAAATGGTAGATACATTTTTAGATAACGGCTTTACATACTTTGATACCGCGTGGATGTACTGCGCGTTCCAGAGCGAGCG
>NZ_JBJDXL010000258.1:2680-4224 GCF_051866655.1 Intestinibacter sp. | reverse complement strand
ATTTTTTCTATGCCATCAACACTAATGTGCTTCGTATTTTCTATAAGAAAATCCTTTAATCCATCTGGCATATCTAAACTTGGAGCTTCATCTAAAAATTTTACTATCTGATCATATGCCTCTTGCTGTTCGATTGTAGATATAGGCTCATTTAAAAACATAGAAAAATGTAGTGCTATAAATCTTCCATAATATCCAGGGAATGCTTCTAATAGTTTTTGAGTTATCGTCTTGTTTTTTTCTATATCCTTTAATTCTTTTAAAACTTCCTCCGTATTTGCCCCTGTGCTTATTTTATCTATCAAATTTTTCTTATCATTTTCTGCTCTTAAATTCAGCTCTCTTTTGACAGCTATTTTACTTAATTCTTCATTAGAATTGATTGCCATTTTAATTTCCTCCACACTCAACCCTAGCTTTCTAAACATGGATATTTTCTTGAGCTTTTCACAGTCCTCACAGCTAAAATCTCTATATCCATTTTTTAAAACTGTAGGGGTAATCAATCCCTGCTCTATATAATATTCAATTGCCTTTTTTGTAGCTTGAGTTTCTAAACATACATCCTTCATAAACATGTTATCCCCTCCTCTCAATAATAATTTTAAACCGACCCCCAAGGTCTTAGTCAATAATCTTGCCATTAAAAAAGAGGCTATCTCCATAAATAACCTCTTCTCGTAAAATTTCGTATTATATTTATCTTAAAAAGAAATAATAAACTAAAAGTATCACACCAAGTATTATTCTATACCATCCAAATGCTTTAAAGTCGTTTTTCTTTATGTAACCCACAAGGAATTTGATAGCTAGTATTGATACGAAAAATGCAACCACACTTCCCACTAGCAATATAACCATTTCAAAGCTAGTAAATGCCAATCCAAATTTAGCCAATTTAAGCACACTAGCTCCAAACATAACTGGTATAGCTAAGAAGAATGTAAACTCTGCTGCTACCTCTCTAGAAACTCCTATAAGTAAAGCCCCTAATATTGTAGCTCCTGAACGTGATGTCCCAGGGAAAACTGCAGCTATTACTTGGAATAAGCCTATTATTATAGCCATTTTGAAAGTTAAATGATCCATATCATCTACTATAGGTTTTTTACCTTTATTGTAGTTTTCAATAACTATAAAGAATATACCAAATAAAATTAACATTATAGCAACTGTTTGGAAGTTGTAAAATAGCTCGTTAACCTTATCATCAAATAATAAACCTATAACTGCTGCAGGTAGACAAGCAACTACTATTTTAATCCACATAATTATTATATTTTTTTGGACAAAAGGCTTTTTCTTAAATGAAAAAGGGAAAATCTTCTTCCAATATAAAACTACTACCGCTAAAATTGCCCCTAATTGTATAACAACGAAGAACATCTCTTTAAATTGAGGAGACATATTTAATTGTAAAAATTCATCGACTAAAATCATATGTCCTGTACTACTTATCGGTAGCCATTCTGTAATACCCTCAATTATACCTAAAATTATGGCCTTAAATATTTCTATAAAATCCATATTTCACCTCTCATTAT
>NZ_JBJDXL010000258.1:0-2580 GCF_051866655.1 Intestinibacter sp. | reverse complement strand
ACACAGGATATCTCTATATAGTATATCACCAAAATTAACTTTTTTTATTACAAAAATATTAAACTTTTCTAATCTATAAAGCTTACAACATCTTCTAAAGGAAGTCTCTTTGGCTGTGGTGCTGTTTTATCCTCTGGAACTCCGACTGGAACAAGTGCCATTAGCTCTCCTTTAGATTCGTTACGACCTATGATCTCGTATATTTTGTCTCTAGAATGTATTGGACCTGTCATATAGCAAGCTCCATATCCCATATTAGCAGCTGCTAATAAGAAATTTTCAATTGCAGCGCCTATAGTTTGTATTTCTGACTTACTAGAAATAGCTATATCGTACAAATCTTTACATTCCGGTTTATTCTTTAGTATTTCATATTCAATAGTTTTGTATGGTTTTGCATAGAATAAAACAAGAACTGGAGCATTTTTAAATACTGTATAGTATTTTAAAAATTTATTCATATTATCTTTATTTTTTTCTTCGTCTGCTAAATTAGCAATTTCTGTATGTCTATCTGCTACCACCTTAGCTATTTCTTGAATTTTATCTTTATTTGTTATTACTGTAAAATGCCAATTTTGTTGGTTCTTACCTGATGGAGCATAAGTCGCAGCTTTTAACATCTCCATTAAATCCTCCTTTGGCACCTCTTGATCTTTAAATTTTCTTATACTTTTTCTCTTATATATAAAATCTAAATCGGCCATTCTTTCATCTCCTTATTTCTAAAAAGTTTTAATAATAAATAATTATATCTAATTTTATATCAATTATATAATTATTACCATAAACTTTAGAAATTTTAGTATTTTATTTTTTGCTAAAGTATAAATTTGGTGATTTTTCCTTTTTCATCTTGTATAGTTAGAATTTCTAAATCAGGGTAATTTTTAAACAACCACTTTATTTCTGTCATAGTTCGATTTACCTGTTGTTTATTTAATTTTTTTATAAATAAACTCTGCGCTATTTCATTAAAATCCTTACCGTTAATAAAATTTCTTATAAATTTATACGCAATTGAATTTGGCACATTACTTACACTTTCTCTTGAGCTTGAACTTTTTTTAGTATATATCTTCATAAAAAAACCTCCTAAATATGTATTTTCCTTCTATATATTTATTGTGGATATTTTTCTTTTATGAAGAAAATTGATATTTATTTAAAAAAACCTATACGAGAAATTTCTCATATAGGTTTCGTTTTATAGTATTAATTTTTCTAATTTAAATATATCTTAAGAAGCTTTTTTATCTAAACCATCGAAATCATTGTTATCGTTTATTATATAGTTTTTCCATTCTGTAAATGTGAATATCATAAGTGCAGTTACGTTTATTCCACAAAGAACGAATAAAAGTAAATCAACTGCCTCAAATACCACATTAGCTCCAAATACAGCTAAAGTTCCAGCTGCTGCAACTAATGTTAGATATATAGCTATATTTCTATTTATTGGATTGTTTTTAAATAATTTTGTCATATAGTAATATGAACCTAATATAGTTGTCAACGCTGATAACACAGTGAATGCTGAAAATACTATTAGTCCAAAAGTACCTGTTACACTTTGTGCAGTTTCAAATAATTGAGTTAATCTAGTAACTGCATCTGCTGGGAATTGTATCATTCCATTTCTAACACCATATGATGCTATATAAGAAGTAACTATTATAGAAACTACTACAGTTACTATTGTTGGTATTAATGATATCATAGCTCCTTCTCTAGGTGCTGAGTCTGATTCCTGTGCTGCCATAGCTAAAGCTCCAAGACCAGTTTCTGCAGTTTGAATGATTTTTTGCATACCTAATATGAATCCTAGTGGAACACCAAACATAGCATTTACTGGATTTAACATACCGTCTATCATACCTTGTAGGTAAGTTGGAATATAAGACGCAGTTTTTGTTAAAAATATTAAAAAGAATATAAAATATCCTGTTATCGCAGTTCCTATCATGTAAGTCATCGCACTCATGAATATCTCGTGTTTTTTAGATAATACCAATACTGCAACGACAGCTATTACTGGTATTACGATAAATAGATATCTCTGCATTAAAGTAGTCTCTATTCCCATAAATTTAGATGCAACTATCGCACTAACTGAGTCTATACCACTGAATTGGAATCCACCAAATCCAAATACTGCAAGTGCTACGAAGCACACAGCATATACCATCCCTAATTTTGGACTTATTAAAGATGAAATATATTCTTTTGGTGTTTTGCCCATTATTTTAGAGTTTAGAGTTTCTGAATAAGAAACAGGAACCATTATACATGCTCCTATTAATGCCCATATTGCCATCGCCTCTATGTTATTTTGTCCGGCAGCTGATAATTTTGATAAAGCTCCCATGACACCTACTACAGCTCCTGTACCTATCATAGCACCTAGTGAAATTGCCGCTGGTCCTATTGCATTTTTAAGTGTTAATTTAGATGGTAAAGTTGCCTTTTTTTGAACCATAAATATAGTTCTTATAGAAGTTATTGCACCTACCACTAATATAAAAGGTAAAAATACAGGCCAAATAGCATCAGAAACATTAGTTATAATATGTTCTACTT
>NZ_JBJDXL010000257.1:0-4233 GCF_051866655.1 Intestinibacter sp. | reverse complement strand
AGAAGTAGATTACTTTATAGAATCAGTAGGAAAAATAGTAAATGGATAATTTTGAAGTTAAAAAGGTAGAAAACTGCTTTAAAAACAGTCAGACATATGAGTACAAAATAGGTGTGAATTTAGATAAAGAATTTATAGATGGCAAGCTATCTGTACTAGGTGAAGTAACTGTAAAACCGTATAGACGTCCTATATTTATGATAACTTGTCAGGATAACACAAAAATTAAAGGGATTATAAATTCTAAAACTATGAAGGTTAGTTTTGAAGACGGTAAAGTAGAAAATAGTAAAGAGGAATTTGAAAAATTTCTAAACGATTTACTGAAATAACGACGTAAAAAGGAAGAAAATTATGGGGAAGATCATAAATTATGTAGAAAGTGTGTGTCCAGTTTGCCTAAAAAAGGTTATGGCACAAAAAGTTGAATACGATGATGGAGTGTATCTAGAAAAAACTTGTGGTGAACACGGATTTTTCAAGACTTTAATCTGGGAAGGACAAGATTATAAAAATTGGAGAGGTAAAGAGGTTTATAAAACTCCAGAGGTTCTAGGCAGCGATGTAAATAAGGGTTGCCCTTATGATTGTGGAATTTGTAGTGAGCATAGACAAGAGACTTGCTGTGTACTATTAGAGTTGACAGATAGATGTAATTTAAAATGTCCTATATGCTTTGCCTCAGCTAATGAGGATGTGAAGCCTGATGTGAGCATAGAAAGAGTGGCTGAGTATTTCGATTATTTGATGGATTGTGGAGGTCCATATAATATACAATTGTCAGGTGGAGAGCCTACTATGAGGGACGACTTAGATCAAATAATCAAAATAGGAAGGGAAAAGGGATTTACCTTCTTCCAATTAAATACTAATGGCATTAGAATAGCCGAAGATGCATCTTACATTAAGAAGCTAGCTGAAGCTGGACTAAATACTGTATTTTTGCAATTCGATGGACTTACTGAAAAGCCTTATATAAGACTTAGAGGTAAGAAGCTACTTAGAACTAAGCTAAAAGCAATCGAAAATTGTAAAAAAGCAGGTGTAGGTGTAGTACTAGTTCCTACTGTAGAAAAGGATGCAAACTTAGACCAATTGGGAAAAATCATAGAATTTGCTATAAACAATATGCCTGCAGTAAGAGGTGTACATTTCCAACCTATAAGCTACTTTGGTAGATATGAAAATAGAGACGAAACATTTAGAATAACTATTCCTAAGATGATTAGGGAAATAGAAAATCAAATGAAGGGTAAGATGAAGGTCGAAGACTTCATGCCAGGAGGAGCTGAAAACTCTTATTGCTCTTTCCACGCGAACTTCTTAGTAAATGAAGATAGAAGCTTGAGAGCTCTAGGTAGTAGAACATCTTGTTGTTCAAAGCCTACTTCATCAAAGCAGTCTAGAGAGTTTGTCGCTAAACAGTGGTCTGCTAGAGAGGGAATAGATACAAATGAACCGATAAATTGTAGTTCTATAGAAGCAGAAGAGACTTCATGTTGCTGCTCACCAAAGACGAAAGTTAAGATAGAAGAAGCTTCATGCTGTTGCTCAACTGAAGCTCCTAAAAAACAAGAAGTAATAGGAACAAGATCACTAGATGATTTTATCGAGCGATTTGAAAAATACACATTAGCTATATCTGCTATGCTATTTCAGGATGCATGGAACTTAGACATAGATAGATTAAAACAATGTTATATACACGTTGTAAGTGACGATGAAAACATAAAATTAGTACCATTTTGCGCATATAATTTAACTAATACGAAGGGCGAGTATTTATACAGAAAGTAAATATGAGACTAGACGATTGGATCGACAAAAAAATATTCGATAATGAGAAGGTTAAGTTGACTAGAGAGGATTTAGATAATTATCAGCTCGAAAGACTTAACTATCTTATCGAATACACTAAAAAAAATTCACCTTTTTATAGAAGGCTTTATAAGGATATAGATAAGCTAAACTCATTAGATGAGATTACAAAGCTTCCTATAACTAATAAATACGATATATTAGAATGCGATAAAAAAATGGTATGTGTATCTCAAAGCGAGATATCTAGAATAGTTTCATTAAAAACATCTGGAACAACAGGAAAGTGTAAGACTATTTATTTTACAGAAGAAGATCAAGATTTGACTATCGATTTTTTTGGCGCTGGAATTAGTCTATTAGCCCAAAAAGGCGATACTATGATGATTTTACTTCCATGTGAAAGAGAAAATGGAGTAGGAGACTTAATTAGAAAAGGGCTACACAATATAGAAGTAAAGCCAGTGCCTTATGGTCTTTTAGACACATTTGAGGACTGTGCAAATGCTATCATAGAAAACAATGTAAACTGTATAGTCGGAATGCCAGTAGAGATTTTGGCTTTAGGCAGATATATAAAAGAAAAACATTTAAATATAAAATTAAAGAGCATACTTTTAAGTGCTGATATGGTCAGTCGTGAAATTGTAGACGAGATAAAAGATGTCTATGATTGTGAAGTTTTCAATCATTTTGGCATAACAGAGGCTGGTCTTGGTTGCGCAGTGGAATGTTCATATCACACAGGTATGCATATTCGAGAAAATGATATACTTATGGAAGTAGTAGATCCAGTTACAAAAGAACCTCTAGAAGATGGTAAGGTCGGAAAAGTATTGCTTACAACATTGACTAGAGCTGCAATGCCTCTAATTAGATATGAAACGGGTGATATAGGCGCACTTGTCCCTGGTACTTGTCCATGTGGCAGTCCACTAAAGAGACTTGACTATATCGATTATAGAGAGGCAAATGTATTTTACTTAGATGACGATTCATTTATAAATATAAAAGATATAGACGGAAATTTATTTAAAATAAAAAATTTGATAAACTGTAGAATTGAGATACAAGATAAATCTAAATTAAATATAAAATTAGCTATCTTAGATTTAAATAATGACAAGCGTGAGGATGATTTATTGATTTCTAAAGCTAAAGAATTGCTTTTAAATATCGAGGCTATTAAAAAAGCAGTAGATACAAATCGATTAAAAATCGACGTAGAAGTAGAATACACAGATAAATGGCTCAATTATTATATGGGTAAACGAAAAATTATATACGATTGATTTTTAACTTAGGAGAACAGATGAAAATATATTTAATAAGACATGGCAGACTAAATTGGGAAGACGGCATCAAAAAATGTATTGGAATAACTGATATAGAGCTTAGCGAGGAAGGTACCCAAAAGGCCAAATCGAACGGCGTTTTTTTAAAGGATAAGAATATAAAAAAAATTTACACTAGCGATTTAAGTAGATGCGAAAAATCGGCAAAAATTATCTCTGATTACCTGAATATACCGTATTTTATAGATAGAGATCTTAGAGAGATAGATATGGGTATTTGGGAGAATAAATCGTTTAGTGAGATTAAAAAATTATACCCGCTTGAATATCAAGAGAGGGGAAATAATATAGCATCTTTTGATAAGCACGGTGGGGAATCGTTTGAAAAATGCTTTGAAAGAGCTAAAAATGCCTTAAATAAGCTGGCGATAGAAAACGAAGGCGAAAATATAGCTTTAGTAACTCACAGCGGAGTTATTAAATGTTTAATAGCTTATATAGATAAAATACCTCTAAATGATGTTTTAAGTATAAAACAGGACTACGGTGCGATAAACGTAGTTTTATTTAAAGATAAAAAATTTGAAATACTGCAAAAAAATATATAGCTAAAAAAGGTGCCACATAGGCGCCTTTTTATATCTTACTTAATTTGTAATTTGTTTAGTGTTCATGTCCTGGGCATCTAGCTTCGTTACGACCTCTACCAGTTACGTCGATTATTTTTTCAACAGCTATACTAGATAAAAATACTATTTCTGAAGGATTTCCGTGAAGGTCTTCACCAGTTAATCTTATACCGTTAGAATTTTCTATGTATGATAGAGGAACTGCTCTTCTATATAATTTGTTAGTTGTATTGTCCTTTAATTCTAATACTGCATCATCTGAACTTATGAAGTCTACACGTTTTTCGTTGTCTTCACAGATTTTTTCAGAGAAACAATCTAAAACTTGATTCATAACTTCATTTTTTAAACGTAGTAAATCTTTGTCGCTTTTGAAATTAGATGATTCAATTATTTTGTTTATAACTTCCTTTAATTCATTATTCATACGAATAGCCTCCCGCCTAAATAAAAATTTATATAAAAAGTAAAATATATATAAATTATACTAC
>NZ_JBJDXL010000256.1:0-4243 GCF_051866655.1 Intestinibacter sp. | reverse complement strand
ATATTCTTCAATCTAGAATCGTCGTAATCATCGCATCCAGATTTTATGTAATCGTATATCAATTCCATAATAAATTTTTGATTTTCACTAGAAGGATAAACTGTGTTTATATCTTGTTTTTTCAACGCTTTTTCATAAACACCACTTTCGATAGTACCGTCAGTTGCAAGTACTCCTACTTTCTTAATACCCATATCTTTCAAATAAATAGCTGTTTCATCTGGCATATTCAAAAGAGGGATATCTAAACATTCAACCAATTCATCGTAAAAATAATGAGCTGTATTACACGACATCACAAGCAAATCTGCCCCCATAGATTGTAGACGTTTTCCACTTTTAATTAGCTCTGGGACTGGACTTTCACCTTCGCCAAATATAGCTTTTGTTCTATCTGGTATATTAGTATTGCAATCTACAAATACATGTATATGATCTTGATCATTTTGTGCATCTGTAGACATTATAATCTTTTGCATTAAATCACATGTCGCCTTTGGTCCCATACCACCTATAATACCTATTTTTTTCACACTGGCAACCCCCTCATTCTTAATTATATATAAACCCATTCATTATAACTACATTATATATAATTATGTTAACCAAATATGAATAAGAAAAAATACCCATACATAAGCATTAAATTTACTTACATATGAGTATTTTTATATCAATAATAAAATTAGCTACTATATTTTAAAATTTATACTAAATTATTTTTCATGAACTATAAGCTCTAATACATCAGGTCTAGCATAATGTCCGCAAGCGTCTAATTCCATACGACTCATAGGAACCTTTTGCATGTCTAAATCTGCATAGATGATTTCTTCTTTGTCCCATACAGGCTCTGTAACATAATGTCCATATGGATCTATTATACAGCTACCACCACGGCAAACTATATCAGATAATTTGTCTATTTCATCTTGGCAATTTAAATCCTTTGGATACATATCTTTTGTGAAATACATATCAGAATTTATGAAATAGCAATGACCTTCTATAGCTATATGTTGTATAGTCGCTTGCCATTCTGGGTTGTCGTTAGTATTTGGAGAAATATAAAGAGTAACTCCCTTATCATAAAGTGCAACTCTAGCAAGTGGCATGTAGCTTTCCCAGCAGATTAAGCTTCCCATGTTACCCCAAGGAGTATCTACAACAGGGAAGTATCCCTTGTTTGCATCTCCCCAAACAACACGTTCTGAGCCAGTTGGTTTAAGCTTTCTATGTACACCTACTAATTCTCCCTCTGGTGAGAAGAATATATTTGAATTATAAAGTGTTCCTGTAGTTAAATCACGTTCAGATACACCTATACTTACATATGCATGTGCAGCCTTTGCAGCCTTACCTAATATATCAGTTTCTTCACCTGGTATTACTATAGAATTGTCGTAGTAAACCTTCCAGTCTTCACGACCTTTTTCATTTCTGCTTCCTACTGTAAATCCATAAGTCATTCCATATGGATATCCTGGAATAAATAGCTCTGGAAATACGATTAAATCAACGTTTTTTTCTGCTGCTTCTTCGATAAGCTTTACAGTTTTTTCAACGCCTAATTTTTTATCAAACATAACTGGTGCAGCTTGAACTAGTGCAATTTTACAAATATCTTTTAAATCCTTCATATATACACCTCTTAATATAAAATATTTTTTTGCTTGAATATAAATTTTCAAACTATCTTATTTTAAATTTTAATGTATCAACTGCCAAAAATCTATAATATTGCACAAAATTTTTATTAAAGTAAAAATCGCAGGAAATAACCTGCGATTTTCTATCAAAATATATTTAAAATATAATTTTTACTATTTACTAAATACGCATTCACCATCAAGGTAAGTAGCAAGTATAGGTACATCTTTTAATGTGCTTGGGTCTACTTCAAATGGATTTTGTCCAAGAACAACAAAGTCTGCAACCTTACCAGCTTCTATGCTTCCTTTGACATCTTCTTCAAATGAACCATAAGCACCTAATATAGTGTAAGTTTTGATTGCTTCTTCAACGCTTAATGCTTGTTCTGGTAGGAATGGTCCATATTTACCATCTAGGCTCTTTCTAGTAACAGCGCATTGGATACCCTTCATTACATCTGGTAATTCAACTGGAGAGTCAGAACCATTACTTGCGATTACACCTTCATCTAGCATTGTCTTGAAGTTGTATGTATATTTTGCTCTTTCTTTTCCTATTCTGTCTTCTACTATAGTTATATCGTAGTCTAGGAATATAGTTTGTATGTATGCGTGTAATTTAAGGTCTCTAAATTTGTCTAGTAGCTCTCTTGTAGTTATTTGGCAGTGAACTATACCGTGACGGTGATCTTCTTTAGGGTATTTTTTAAGAGCTTTTTCTATAGCTTCGATTACCATGTACATTGGCTTGTCACCTATACAGTGAACTACTACATGCATTCCATTTTTGTGAGCGTATTCTATCATTTCATCGAATTGTTCTTGAGTGTATATTGGTATACCACAAGTGCTCTTGTCATCTTCATAAGGTTCACATAAAGATGCAGTTCTAGCTCCTAGAGATCCATCTGCTAATAATTTTAGTGGTCCTATTTTGAAGTGGTCTGTACCTACACCAGTTTTATATCCTTTTTCTATAAACCCTTTTAGTAATTCCATATTTACTAATTGAGATTGTTCGTTGATTTTTACTGTTAATTTACCTTCTTGTTCAAGTTCCTTAAATGCAGATATTAATACTTCATAATCTACACCTGGAAATGCAATAAAATCGTCTGTTTGTGCTGATGTCACACCGAATGTATTTAAGAATTTACAAGCATCCTCTAGCATTGTTTTTAATCCTTCTTTATCTGGATTAAGTGCTTTACTGTATACAAGTTCAAGTGCATTTTCTCTGAATATTCCTAGAGGTTCTCCGTTTTCATCTACGTCAAATTGTCCACCTTCTACCTGTGGTGAATCCTTAGTTATACCGATTAATTCTAGACCTTTAGAGTTTACAATACAAACGTGACCACATGCACGGATTATGCATATTGGTTGAGTAGTAGATACTTCATCTAAATCGTATCTAGTTGGGAATCTATTTTCATCTGTGAAAAAGTCATTATTCCATCCTCTACCTCTAACCCATTCATTTTCTTTAAAATCTCTTTCTGCTATGAATTGTCTGATTCCTTCCTTCATTTCTTCTATAGAACCAGTACATTTAGATAGTTGTACCATTTGAAGGAAGTCACCAATTTCTAAAACATGTGTATGTGAATCGTTAAATCCAGCTGTTACAAATTTTCCAGCTAAATCGATTACTTCACTGTCTGCTTCCTTATATGTAAGTGCTTCTTCAGTGCTACCAACATATATAAATTTTCCATTTTCTTCAACAAAAGCCTCTGCATTCCCATTAGTTACTGTGTAAACAGTACCATTAATATATATTTTTCTCATTATCTTTCCCCCTTCAAGCTCTTTATTGTAAGTATTTTTTTAGGACAATTATTGACACAAGTATTACATTTTATACAGTTTTCATTGTCAAATTGATTTTGTTCATTGAACTCTAAATAAGGCTGTAGCTGCATAGGACATACCTTTGCACATTTTTTACATTTTATACATTTATCCTTATCTAAGATAGTTAATTTTTTATTTGTATTTTTTGATATACCTATGTTTTGACCTAATTTTCCAAATAATTTTTGTATAGTCCCCATCGGGCAAAATTGACACCAAGTTCTAGGTGCTATAAATAATGCCAAAGGTGTACTGACTAACAATACTACAAGATAAGTAGTAACAAATATAAAACCAAATTTATCCAATAAATCTAGTCCAGAAAAATTACTAAATACTTTATATACTCTTGTTCCCAATACAATTGCAAATAAAATAAATACTGCTATTATAACACCCTTATTTCTCAAAGATTTAGGTATATCTTCATTTTTAGAGAATCTTAATAAAACACTATCGTACAAGCTTCCATGTGGACATACATTTCCACACCAAAATCTGCCATTAAACACAGATGTAATCATAAGTCCTAGCATAACAAAAAAAGGCACTATTAATCCTAATTTGTGTTCATACAATCCTCCAAATGCAATAACAATAGTAAGTAACCAGCCATATTTTCTCCAAATTGTAAAGGTTCTATTTGCTTTTATATTGCTCATCTCGTTCCCCCCCTATCTAATAATATTTTAGACTCTTGCGAATTAAATAATTTGTTGAATTTACAAGAATAA
>NZ_JBJDXL010000255.1:0-4245 GCF_051866655.1 Intestinibacter sp. | reverse complement strand
GACTATTAGTATGTCCTTGAAGTAAAAGTGGTTAAAAAGACAATATACGCTAACGATGCTGGAACTCTTTATTCTCATCTTTTATATGCAGCATTAATTACAGTTACAAGTGATAGTGGTTCAGAACCTAAGAGATACTGGAGGTGGTTATGGACTAATAATATGTACAATGAATATTATTATCAGGTAGATGATTTTAATACTCTAAAATTCTAGCTTGATTTAGATGTTAATGCCATTTTTGAAGCTGGTCAAACCTATTAGTGGAATGATATTACTTTAAATAATCTTGATAATAATATTGATAATGGATGTTATAATACATATTCTGCAAATGTAACTTATATTGGTTAGAATGACCCTAGTGCTAATATAAATTTATACTCATATCCTGGATTACAAAATGATTATGGATGCTTTAATCTTATAACTACTGATTGTGGCGGAGATACATAGCTTGACAAATTTAAGTTAGATATTTATCTAGGAAAAAGTAAAATAAGTTATAGTAATGATGGCAGTTATGAATATAGTATGACTAATATTCCTCTAACTAATAAAGATAAACAATATTTAGATTTATCAGAAATAACTGATTATTCTAATACTCTTACAGGACAAGAAAATGGGGATTACATATATAGAAGAAGTCCTATTAATACAGAAGGAATTAACCTAAAAGATACATTTAATGTACAATTTACTGGCCGGGATCCAAAAACAGTGCAATTAGATGATGAAGATGGAACAGTCAATGCTAAACACATCCAAGTAGATCTATCTAACTGTTATTATGCAAATAGTACAGATAAAAAAGCCGTAACACTACATTTAGCAGCTTCTATATTTACTAAAGCATTCACTTGTAGTACTTAGAAATATACTGGAGATTGTCCAACGTATTCTCCACTTATAAGTAATCAGGCAGAATTAAATGGATATGGAATTGAGGGAATAGAAACAAATGGCATGGCATTTCTCAGAATGAATACCGCATTTATGGGAATGGTTGGAGGAGGCCAAAAAGAATATTCTTTTTCATTATTATAGTCTAATAATAATATTTTTGATAGAGCCAGTGTTGATGATAGTACATAGACCTCTAGAAATAATTCAAATTCTTATAATTCGTATGGAAATAATGATTATGTCTCATTATATAATTAGTATGTAGAAAATGGATTAAATAAATTCTTTATCTATTATCCTGGTGGAGATGCTACCTATTCATTCACTTCTATTAGAGGAAATTCTGGATTTGAGGAAGTTAGAAATGGATTAAATAGTGCTTATCCATCATAGGGGGATTTAGCGGAGAGAAAAAAATACTGTATTTAGTTCATACGTGATAAATATTCTAAAAGACTTCCAGATATTGATGGTACTAAACTACGTTGGATAGAGGACCACTCAGCAGTTGGAATATTATGTATGAAACATCCTTCTGGCGGATTTATAGCTTTTAATACTATATATCTAGACTATGATAATCAATATTCAAATGGTCCTGGAAATGTTGCTGACGGTATATCTGGTTCATCCGATTATGGAACTTTCTACCCACAAACCCAGAAAATTGAGGAAAGTATTAATTATACCCAATATCCAAATTTCTCTTATCCTTTGTATTTAATTCTTTCTAGAATATACACTAAAAATAAAACTATTCCTTCTAATGGTGAATCTGTAAGACTATCTAATTATGTTAGAAGGGAATAGTATTCAACAACTCTAACTAAGGACGTCATAATGAAACTATACTAGAATAGCGCAGATGTTAATATAGCAATGAGTGGAATTGATTATAATCAATATAAAAATGCTTTATTAGAAATAGTAAATAGTATTTCAGTGGTTTCAGAATAGAGTCCTAATACAGAAGCTCTTAAACTAGTTTTCTCCGATTGTGCAAAGAATACAGTTCTTACATTAGAGATAAATAACAAACAAATGGAATTTCCAGATATAGAGAATATGGCTTTATTATCTTATAATGGTTCTATAGTTCCATGTGAAAAAATATAGGATAACTAGTTTTATATTTATTATGAAGGTAAGCTAATTCCATACTATGACTAGGAATACAAATTTGATAAACAAACTATTGTTAATAACCTGAGTAGTATTCTTGGTAAAACTATTTCAGATATTAATATGACTAATGCTCTAACATTACTTGCACCACTTGAAATAGAACTTGCTGCTGATGACTTAGCTAGTGCTTATTAGGTTTTTTATACAACTAGTGAATTTAAAGAATTAGTAGAATAGGTGTTGGAAGATATTAAACCAGATACAGAAGAAAAAGCAAGAGATCATATTATTCACTTTCTAGAAAACTGCTTCACATCTGGAAATGAAAGGTTCTACTATGGTTATCGTACTTATAGTACTCCACAAGAACCATATTAGAAATGGAGATAGAAATATCCATCTCTTGATATGTGGAATGTGCAGCAATATGCTACTAATTTTGCTGGAGAAAATATGTATGAATATTTAAAGAATAATATATTTTTAGTAGCTACAGCTAATAGAACTTATGAATTCTAGCAAATGTTCTTTAATTTCAAACATGGTGATAAATACTAGCTTGATTTAATTACTATAACTCCTTAGCTTGGCCTTTCAGAGAATTTTGAATACACTAATTCATTAGAATTAAAATCAAATTCACCTCATAATATGCTAAAAATATGTATGGGCTCTGGTGGAGAAAAACTTGGAGATAGACTTAATGGACTATAGTGTATAATGAAAGATGTGTCAGTTGATATAACTCATAGAATAACTGAGAATTAATGTGGGATAAAGTTTTAAATACAAAAATGGAATTAGATGTACTAACTAATTCTTTACCTACTAAAGGAAAGTTAGTATATGAGTATAACCCATTTCATAATTATAGATTATCAGAAAATAAGTATTCTTATAAAGACAATCTTTATTCTTTAAAATAGTTAGAAGATTAGTTTGGAATAGTCCCAGGTCTTAGAATAAAGGAACCAAATAAAGATGAATATGCTTTTATAAGGGCAGAAAAAACTGATGAGACTACTTGTTGGGGAAAAGTTGTATATCCAGAAGGTTCTACAGAACCATAGAAGTATGATGGTTCATACGAAATGTATAAAGGTAGACAGATTATTTCTACAATATCTGAGGCTATTGAATTTCATGAGAAAGGAGAACTACTTGATTTTAATACTGATGAATTATCGTTCTCATTAAAAAATCCAGTACATATTATTCCTCAATATAGTTATGATGGTTCTGTTAATCTTATTTTAAATGATGGAATTAATATTCCAAGATTAATTAATAGCCGATTTAGTGCTACTGGTAAGAATACTTATGAAATTATAGATAGAAAGGGTAATAATGATACCAATATCTATGATTCTGGAGAATAGTTTGATATAGATACCTCTTTATATAAGATTGTAACTAAGATACCTAAAGTAGAACTAGTTAATGTATCTTCTGGTGGATAGTTAAAAGTAGGTAACTACCACTTCTATTTTAAACTAGCTGATGCAGATGGCAATGAAACTGACTTTGTTGCGGAATCTGGATTAGTTAGTGTATTTATTGGAGAGGGTTCATACGCCAGTGTTCATACAGGAACTAAGAATGAAAATAGTGCCAAGTAGGTTATATTTAAATTAACTAATTTGGATTCTGCCTATGATTATATTACTGTTTACTATTCTAGATATACAGCAGAAGCTGGGGAGAATATGGAAACAGAATATATTAAGATAGACAAAAAATATAGTAGACAAAATGCCAAAATAGTTATTACTGGGTTTGAACCTACTGAACCAATTACAGTATAGGATATTAACTTATAGTATAATCTAGTAAATGCAGTCGAGACTTCAGCAGTATGTCAGAATATGCTATTTATGGGTAATGTTCATAAATAGGAAATTCCATATGAAGAACTTCAAGACTTGTCTCTTAGAATATATCCAAAAGCTAAATATGAACAATATGGTGAAGTATCTGAATTATATAAGCCAGAAAGGGTAAAGTAGACTTATGTTGATCCTTTATTTATATACAAATATACTGGATATTGGCCTGGGGAATTATATAGATTTGGAATCGTTTATATAATGCCAAATGGAGAATTATCTCCAGTATTTAATATAAGAGGTGCAATTGATATTATAAAAACTACAAATGGAGAAGGTGGAGATATAATATCTAGCTTATCTTCTAATATAGTAACTGAAGAAT
>NZ_JBJDXL010000254.1:0-4247 GCF_051866655.1 Intestinibacter sp. | reverse complement strand
AAAGAAAGAAATAAAATGTACTATAGTAATATTTCAAAAGCAATAAAATCAACAATACTAAAAAATAAATCTCCTAATAAAATTGAGGTATAAGCATATTTTATAAATGCCTATACCTCATAAAAATTATCGTATGACTCTTTTAATTTTAATTAATCTAACTTCAATAATTCAATATTCCCATCTACAAATCCAACACCTATTCCCTCTAAATTCTCCAAAATATCTCTACAACTACTTACCTTCAAATATTCCTCGATCAAGCTTTTTATATAAACCAAGGCATCCTCCCAGTCTTCTATATCTTCGGTCATCGGTATAACAAATAAATCATCCTCTGTAGAGAATATTTCCTCACATGCCCAATCCTCATCCTCTTCATCAAATTCATCAGAAGCAATTAACTGAACGCTGTAATCCTCCTCACCTTCATACAAATTAAAATTAATCGCAACAGCATCCTCTGGCAAATCAACTAAATATTTTTCTACCCAAACCTTAAATTCTTCTAAATATTTCACTTTATCCATAACTTCCACCAACTCTCTTATATCCTTAGCAATTAAACTATGCATAGTTTACTTATATTTATTATAATATATATTTCTAACAAAAGCTCAAATCTATTGTAAAGCAATCTATCATATTTCGGTGGTTCTCTAAGTTCAGCTCATCATAAAATATAGCTATCTCCGCATTGTCCTCATCCAAGTTAAAATCATTTTTTATAACGACACTACAATTTTTAACTACATATCCTGATTTTATGGTATTTGGAATTTTTCTAATGCTCGTATTTGATATGTAATACTTATTAGCGTAATTTTGGACATAATTAAAATGATCACTCACTATTTTGTAGTCAGAATTTGTATATATTTTATATTTTTTTAAGCTGTCAAATGCCTTGACCTCATCATTTTCATATTTCTGATTTGTTGGATTGTATTTATCTTTATCGATATCAAAGTAAACACATACTGTCTCTGAAGGAGTGTAATTCTCCTCATCGTCATAATCGTAATTCCATCCTTCTGGTCTCAAATATATCCCAAAATTGCTTATTCCTGCAAAACTACTTGCATCCAAATCCTTATCATCTTCATCTAAAAACAAAGGTATATTCTTTCCCTGATATCTCAAATCAAAGGTGATTTTGAAGTCATTATCCTTTGTTTTTTTCACACTATTTACTGTCATATACAATTTCTCTTCGTGATGAGTTTGTGTTTCACAATCAAATACTAAAAATTCCTTTCCGATTTCATTTTTATTTGCAGGCTCAGAATTTAAAAACGCCAAACCAATCGATGACATTCCAAAATCTAGCATCACCGAGCAAACGCCTATCATCAATATATTTAATATAATATTTTGTGTGTTCTTTTTCTTAAATTCTCTAAATAACGAAACAATATAAGATATCCCAACAAAGAAAAATTCAGTCGCAACTATAAACCCCAAAATTGCCATGTAAATATGCGATTGCAAAGGCGATAAATGTTGCAATAGGAAAAATAACAAGCTCAATAATATTTGAAATACTCCTATCCAAATTAATTTCAACGAAAACATCTTTTCAATTTTGCTTTTTAGCTTTAGTACAATCCCCACTAGTGCTAAAATAATTCCAAATCCAACCAAAATCTGTATTATTAAAATTAATACTTTATTATCCACACAAAGACCTCCTTTTTATTCATATCAAAAATTTGTATTATTATAATTATAGCTTGTATTTTTAAAGAAACTTTAAAGTTATTGTATTTTACTATTTTTTTGATATGATATAAATAAAAACTTATATGGTGATGTGATATGATAAAAACTGAATTTGGTATAATTGAGAATATTGAACAAGACAAAGATTATTCAGACTATGAACCCAAAAAATATAATTGTATTTTCATTGATGATGATTTGTATATAGATGATTGGTGGGAAAAGCTAACATCGATGAATACATATTTTGGTAATTTAAACAGACCTGCTTATGGCTTATCTAGATATGGCGTTACTTTAATTCCACCAGAGTCTTTATCTACTTTCCAAAACATTGTTGTTTCAGACAAGAGAATATATAAAGATGAGCATTTAGTTAATTTGGCTAATAAAATACAAGATGCTATTGACAAACAAAAATATATGATACACTTTGGAATTTAATATATATCTTTAGTACGCAATTTATTGCTATTACCAATTTAATTAGTTAAAGAAGGAGATTGACAGTTGTCAATATTTAATATAATATAAGATTAATAAATAATTGGACAATTGTCAAACTTTTAAAGGAGGATATAAAATGTATCAAGGTGATAATAAAATAGCTTTAGCATCACAAAAACATATAGCAGAGACATTAGTTAATATGTTAAAAATCAAAGAATATAGCGAGATTAGTATTAGTCAGTTATGTAAGGAAGCAAATGTATCACGACAAACATTCTATTCTCTATTTCAATCAAAAGAAAATGTTATATCATATGAGATTAAAAATAACTATCCTTTTATTCTTGATAATGAAAAGGAAAATTTAAATTTAGAAAATCTTTGTCATAATTTTGCAATTTATGTGAACCAAAATAGTTCATTTTTAAAGAAAATAGTTGAAAGTAATTTATCACAGATTATATATGATTGTTTTTATCAATCTATTCTTTCATGCAACCGTATTATTCCAGCTCAATATAATAATAAAAAACGTAGTATTGCTGCTTTCTTAGCTGGAGGATTATGCTCATTAGTTATAGATTTTGCTAATAATGATGAAGAAGTTTGTCAAAAAAATTTAAAAGAAACTGCATATTTACTATTAAGTGGAACAGTTTTCAATAAGGAGGTCTAATCATGAATAATATAATTTTATATTTTACAGGTACAGGTAATACTCTGCATGTAGCTAAAAAGATAGCATTAGGGATATCAGATAATATTGAAGATACAACATTGCTTAGAATCACAGCAAATATGAAAAATATTGATTTTAGCAAATATGATAGAATTGGTATTTTTTCTCCTGCATATATGGGAGGACTTCCACTTATGGTAAAGGAGTTTCTAGAAAAAGTTAATATACCAAATGAAGCCTATGTTTATTCTGTAGTAACTTGTGGTGGAATGGAAGCTGCCACTCTTTCTCAAATAAAAAAAATACTATCAGAAAAAGGTAATACTGTTTCTGCCAGTTTTACATTCACATATCCATCAAATAATCAAACAAGCTATGCACCTTCTACAGAGGAACAAAGTAGAGAAATTATCAAAAAAACCAATTGTGAAATTGAAAAAGCAATAGATATTATTAAATTGAAACAAAAAAATTCATATAAGTCCAATCCTGTTATGGAAATGCTTGCTAAAGCAGCAGGTGCTACATTTAAACCAAGAACATCTGATAAAGAATTTTGGGTAGAAGATACTTGTACTAGTTGTGGACTTTGTGCTAAGGTCTGTCCTGCTGACAATATCAAATTAATAGATGGTTCTCCACAATGGCAACATCACTGTGAAAGATGTACTGCGTGCCTTCAACTCTGTCCAAAGCAAGCAATACAGTTCAAAGAAAATACTAAAAAATGGGGCAGATACTGTAACCCAGAAATTTCTATAAATGATTTAATGATACAAAACTAAAATAGATAAGACTTATTATTTATTAGAAAAAACAAGATTTGAATTTATATCTATACCTAAGAATTAAAACTACAATTCTTAGGTATAGCTATTTATTTTTTACTTACATATCTATCTAAATTATAAATCTATTTTAACCTTATATTTGTAAAATACCCTCAACGAATCATCGCTAAAAGCCGATACTTTCTTTATACTTCTTATTTTTTCCATATCATTATTCTTATATAACTTTCTCGTAACTGTATATCTTCCTGTATGTCTATCTATTGACTCTTCTACTGTAGAGCTTATATCTACCTTATTTCCATCTTCATCATAAAAGAAAATTGTCGGATAAAATGGAACTATTCCCTCTTTTGAATAGGTGTATTTTACTTCCTTATCAGTAATTTCAAAATCCTCTATAACAATTTTTCCGTAGTCACTAACCTCAAGCTTTATAGGTAAATTGTCTATACTTTGTGGCTCTAGAAGATGATTTTTTACATTTGTATAATCTGATATAGGAACTAAAATAAGTGATTTAATATCCTCGTCTGCTCCCAAAAATTCTATTGATTTTGAGGCTTCAGAAGTTGACATAAAACCTCCTTTATCTAACACATCTA
>NZ_JBJDXL010000253.1:0-4283 GCF_051866655.1 Intestinibacter sp. | reverse complement strand
AGGAAACTATAAGACTATCTCAACTCCAAATAGAAAATACTTTCTGGCATGAGGTTAGTTGAATAGCCTCCTTATATAGTAATATATATGTAAATAAAGACCTTAAATTGCGGGAAAAACTTTAGAGTTTAACATACTAAATGTTGAAAGTGATTTCAATATGGCTAAAAGTAATTATTTTAGGTATAGTAAAAAGTGTTAAAATTAGTTAATCCGCAGCAAAATTTCTTGTATAAATATCACAATTAATATATATTTGTACTATATAATACATAATATTCATGTTTTACAAATTTATATTAATTATGAGAATGAATAAATTAACAAACGAATTTAAGCCTAAAATTGTAGAACTTTATATAGATAAAAGGTATGGAGTAACAAAAGTTGCAGATATTTTAAATATTCCAGAAAAACCAATCAGAGAATTTTTAAGAACTGAAGGTTTATTAAGAAAAGTAGGAACAACAAAACTATATACTTGCAATGATAGTTATTTTCATAACATCATAACAGAACATCAAGCTTATTGGTTAGGTGTTTTGTTTGCTGATGGAAATGTAAGCAAAGAAGCTGAAACCCATTCAGGGCATATTATATTATCATCTAAGGATACTGAATGGGTAGAATTATTTAAACAAGATATAAATTATACTGGAAAAATTTACGAAGAAATACATAAAAATTTTTAGAAGAAAATTTCTAAAGTCAAGATTACTAGTGAACAAATGTTTAATGATTTAATTGACTTAGGGTGTGTTCCATCTAAATCTTTGATTATTAGAATACCTGCAATTTCAGAAAACTTAATCAGACATTTCATTCGCGGGTACTTTGATGGAGATGGTAGTGTTGGGATATATAAAAATAGTTCGAATGGAAATACTAGGACTCTACGTTCTAGCTTTTGTTCCGGATCCCAAGAATTTCTTGAAGCAATTATGTGTTATTTACCAACTAATAATCGAAAAGTTAAAAAAATTCCTAATAAAAATTTATATACGATTAACTTATCTGTTAATGATTCTATATCTTTATACAAGTATCTATATACAGATTCTACAATTTGCTTACAACGAAAAAGAGATAAATTTGAAAATTTTATACAAGAAAGATGTTCAGAGACTATAATAGGTCAATCCTTAGATAAGGATTAAGGTATAGTCCGATCTTTATAGAGATATAAAGTTAACATAATGTTTTCATGCCTTCCAGTTTCATAGCAAAGGCGAATATAGTGAAGCAGAAGCTGCCAGTTACGCAGGTATGATGACCGAACTTATAAAATCTAGCAATCTGAAAATTATTCCTAATGAATTGGTTAGTGATAAACCATTCTCTATTGTGGAGGACTCTAAATAGTTAAATAAAAAAGATGAAATTAATTAAAAGTAAAAAGGCAAGTATTAATTACTTGTCAAAGATTGTTAGCATAACCTCTTTTAGGGCGCATCCTAGCGCTGAAAAACTTAAATGCTTTCGCTTTCTGAACAAGGAGCAGGAACTCCTTGATAAAGGTGAAAGCAATATAGAAGACGAAGCATAATGAAAAATAATTTATTGCATATTTGTTTCGTACTTGACGAGAGTGGGTCAATGTACGGTTCTACTTCTGATGTAATCGGAGGTTTTCAGAAACTGGTAGATGAACAGAAGAATGTAGATTGCGGGGAGTGTATTGTGTCTGTATATAGGTTTTCTAATGAAGTTCATCAGGACTATCTAGGAAAGCCTATCGAAGAATTACCACAACTTAAATATTCTCCAGGAGGATGTACTGCCATGAACGATGGTATTGGTACTGCAATTGATGAGGTTGGTAAGTGGCTTTGTGCTATGGACGAATCTCAGCGTCCTTCTAAGAATCTAATTGTTATAATGACCGATGGAGAAGAGAACAGCTCTAAGAAGT
The DNA here is from genome assembly GCF_051866655.1 of Intestinibacter sp. Taxonomy (GTDB): domain Bacteria; phylum Bacillota; class Clostridia; order Peptostreptococcales; family Peptostreptococcaceae; genus Intestinibacter. The sequence continues at coordinate 2,371 of NZ_JBJDXL010000253.1, read as the reverse complement.
ACAAGCTAGAAACAGTTAGAGAGATGATAAAACATCAGGAGGAAAAATATAATTGGTCATTCATTTATATGGGAACTGATTTGGACTCTCTTGAGGATGCAGACAGTCTTGGAATAACTAAAAGATCGGTATCTTCTAGAGGGAATATTGTTAATAACTATGAGCATATAAATACTTATGCTGCACAATATAGACTCTCTGACGGTATCTCAGCTTGTGCTGAAACTACTCTAGCCAATGCTCTACAAGAAGATACTATTGCGTATTCAACTAGCAAAGGAATCTCTCTTAAATGAGAAGTTTCAAAATCTCTCAATCTATAACTGATAGGCAGGATGCATCCTTGAATTCTTATTTTAAGGATGTATCCCGTCAGCCTATGATTAGTCAAGAAGAGGAGATAAAACTTACAAAAAAGATAAAGGAAGGAAATGAGGCTGCAGTTAAGAAGCTAGTAGAAGCAAATTTACGCTTCGTAATTTCTGTAGCTAAACAATATCAAAATAAAGGACTAGCTCTAGTAGACCTCATACAAGAGGGAAATATTGGGTTAAATTTCTATTGACCTTAATTGCTTAATAATCTTACCAGATTACGTAGTTAAACATAAAAATTATCAAAATTTTTTAAGGTCCTTTAAAATTTTTGATTAATATTGTATATACTGATTTTATGTTTAATTGCGTCGGTGAAGCCTAAACAAAAATTTTGCATGGTAATACCGAGCCAAATTTTTATTCTTATGCACTTAATTTATAAAATTAATTTTCCAAGTAAAAAAGTCTATATAGGATAGACTAATAATTTAAAAAAGAGAATGACAGATCATTTAAAAGAAGCGAGAAATAACAGCAATTAGAAAGTATATAGAGCAATTCGTAAATATTCAATAACAAGAGATAATTTTGAAATAATTGAATAGAATATAGAAACGTAGGAACAAGCTAATGAAAGAGAAATATACTGGATTGCTTATTATAATTCATTTAAAAATGGTTATAATTCCACTCTAGGAGGAGATGTAGGCAACGGAGGAATGTTAAAAGGAGAGAATAGTTCTAAGGCAGCTTTTACAAACGAAGAGGTTAAAAAAATTAGACTAATTAGGGCTACTTTAAAATATACTAAAACAGAAGTATATGAAATGTATAAAAGTAGAATTTCAGAAGGAGGTTTTAATAAAATTTGGAATTATGAAACTTATACAGAAGTAGCTCCAGAATTAAATACTCCCGAAATTGCAGAATTTTATAAACATAATAGAATTTCTGGAAGTAAAAATAAGTGTAATAAATTTAACCAAGAATAGGTAAAAGAAATAAGGAATAAGTATTATATAGATGCTATAACATCTTACGACTTAGCGAAAGAATATAATGTTAATGCTAGTTGTATATAGAGATTAGTAGCAGGAAAAACTTATTCTGATATTCCTCTACCAGAACCATCTCTTAAATTTAAAAGAAAGAATCATATTTTTACCAAAATAGAAATAGAACAATTTATACAGGATTTTATTAATTCTGGCTTAAATATTAAAGGCTATTTGGAATTAATTTCTTAGAATGATAAAAATATTTTTGGAGGATTTTCTTATTCCGCGTTTCGTAAATTTATTTTAAATCAATTAAAAGCTCGCAATCTTAAATATGAAGCTAATGGAAAATGGGGTTTTAAAATTACGTGCAATGATTAAAAATGTGTGTGGAGGGCATCCCCTAAGTGATGAGCAGGGGAGTAGGGCTATTATTGGTACATAGCAGTATTTTAGGAAACGAAGTACTTTAAATGCCGAAACAGCAATCTAATTAATTTTAGAAGATGTGCCCCATACCTATATGAAAATATAGGATAATATGAATTGAAGCAGCCAGAAAATTCGATGAAACTAGAGGATTTAGATTTATCTCCTATGCAGTATGGTGGATCAGACAAGCTATTATAAAAGCCCTATCAGATCAATGTAGAACCATTAGGGTTCCTGCTAATCAGGTAGTTTGTATGAACAAAATAAACAAGGCTATAGAGCAGTTTGAACAACAACATGGGAGAAAACCTTCAACAGGAGAGTTAGAAGAGCTCACTAATATCGACTATGATAAGATTTGTTTGACAATGGCAGCAATGAATAGATCAGTTTCTTTAGAAAGTCCTATTAAGGATGAGGATGCTAGCTGTCTTCTTGACATCATTCCAAACGACGGAGCCATATCTACCGACGCAGAAGTATCTAGGAGTGATTTGTCAAATGAGATAGAGAGGATACTTTCGAAACTACCTTATAGAGATAGGGATATTCTTAGAATGTCTTTCGGTATAGGAATGAATCCTATGACTAATGAAGAAATTGCAAGACGTTTTGGAATAGGAA
>NZ_JBJDXL010000252.1:0-19563 GCF_051866655.1 Intestinibacter sp. | reverse complement strand
CTTTTAAAGTAGCTTATTTCACAACAAGCTACTTTATAAACATAATAATTTAATCAAAATACAACGTAATTAGTAATATGTTAATAAGTTCTTACTTTCTTTATTTATTATATCCTAATTGCATCATATGATCTAATAATACTGCAATTAGGTCATCATATTTGACTTGTAGAGATTCTGGACAGTTGTAATAACTTACTAGAGCTTTTACAATCTGATTGCACATGAATGTGTCTGCGAGGATTAATGCATAATCCTTGCTATTTAGATGATCAAATATAGTATTCATCTTCCTTACAGAGTAAGGATTATAATATGCTATACTGCCATCTTCACGGAGATACTCACAATGCTCTTCGCTTATATAAGTAAGCTCAAATAGATAGTCTATTTAAGTTTGTATGCACGTACTTTACTTTAATTCCTATATAGTGCAATCCTCTATTAGAGTATATAAGAATGTCTGGCCTATCCAGACTGGTTGAGCATTTCGCTTCGGTGGGCTTACTCAATCCCACGCTAAGACTTACACTGATCTTAGTAATCTAATGAAAAACATAATGTGAAGGTTTAAAGTATATACGCCTACAACTATTCTAGTTAATTATTATGGAATTATCTCTAAGTGAAATCCCTTCGAGACAAAAATGTCTCTAAAAGGATTCCCTTTTCTCAACTCGAAGGTATCAAGGATAATAAATCCTTTAGCTAAACAAGCAATTTCGATTTGAACTTGGTTATTTACTGCTACTACTTGATGTTTAATAGTATTGTCTACCATCAAGTTTTTAAACTTATTGGTGAAATACTCTTTAGCTGCTTCTACAGCTGCATCAACATCATTTACATCTTTTACGAAGTTGTCAGCCTGAGGCTGCAACTCGTATAATTCATACTTTTTTGCCATGATATATAATTTTTATTGTGTTTTACGGCTTTATACACATTAGCCAATATCTTTTATATTGAGTTTTTTAATGCTAGTCTATTCCTAGCAGCCAACTATCCTTTACAGCGATAGTTTTTCTATCTACAGTGCTGCATAATATTGTACATATGCAGCTGACGTTTGTATTCGTCATCCTCTACGAATGTTTCATAGAGGAATTTTTTATTTTGGTGAAGCGATCTAGCTACACCTTTTACTATGTAGTCTCTATCAGCCCCCAACCAATAGGTTTTTGGGGTTTGGTAAAAATAAACCCCATGAGTAGTCTCATCTAAGACTACTCTAAACGATACCCCATCTTGTAAATGGGGTACCATTTCGTTTGCTTTTTTAAGGCATTCGTTGTATTGGAATGCCTTAAAATCAAATACCTCATATTTAAATGAGGTATTTGACACACGGCTCTTTGCTAGCCGCTTTACAATCCAAGAACGGTCTAATAGACCGTTCTGGTTGTAGAAATTGGAGACAATACTGGGATCGTCTCCGCATTCCAGTATTCTGAATCGAAATCCCTCTCTTAATTGAGGGACTTCTTTTTCAGCCTTCCACAGCTGAAATTTATAACGTAGTGTAAACATTATTTTATACGATTGACCTTATATCATCGCGAGGTTTTATTGTTGTTATTAAAATGATTAAATGCTAGTCTATTCCTAGCAGCCAATAAGTTATCAATTTTCTCATGTAGTCTCAACTTATAATATACTACACGATAGATTTGATTTAAAATTTTTATGACCGAATCATAAGGTATTACAACCTGTCTCAAATCATACTAAATATATATCTTTTTTAGAATCATAGATTTTAATATGTCTTGAAATATATCGAAAATTGTTTTCTGCTCTATATTTACGAGCATCTTTCAATTGATTAAAAGACATATCTCATGATTGTTGTTATTGAATTAATACCGACACAAAAGTGTTTCGTCTTAATTTTCAAAGACTCGTCAGGGTATTTTCTTTATATAACTACATATAAATCCAAAATATTTATTAATAGTAATATTTTTGAATTTTATATTAGTATTGTTCAAGTAAAATTTAGGTTGGATTGATTTGGATGTGGAGAGGAGAGAGAAGTGTATAATGCTCAATTTTCCCCTCTCCACTTAAATCAACATCAACTCAATCATCAAAATCAATACTTCAAGTATTAAATTGATGATTAAGCTAATTTTCTGCCTACTTATTTATACGTTTATTTCAGCTTAGATTATGCTCTGCTCTACTTGAAAAATGTATAAATAAAGGAGATAGAGTTATACTCTATCTCCTATTGGATTATTCCGCTTTTGCACTTTCAAGCGCAAATTCTGGAATATCCACAATTTCAAGCCGTACGGCTGTTTGTGCAGTCTCTTTGCCCGTAAATTCATATTTGTCAACGTTCCATGTAGGCTGGTAGCGATTTTTTGCAGTACCGCAAACTTTTACGCACTTTCCGTTTTCAATCATTAACTGCGCCAAATTGAGGTTAGAAAACGGGTAGTCGTTGCGGTTTATACAGCGACGCTCGCGGTTGCTTTCCGCTTTTGGCTCTGAATAGTCATATTTATCCAAAGCGTTTGTAGGAAAGTAAAAGATTCTTTTAAAGTCACCGTTTGGGCTATACTGGTAGCATGGGAAAGTATCATAAGTAAAGCCTTCGTAGAATTTTGGTTCATCTTTGTTTATAAAAACAAAGATAGTGCCAATTTCAAGCGGAAAACGAAACGTTTCACCGGTGCGGAATTTACGTGCGTTCTTTTCTTCTTCTGTAAGTTCGCGAGTTACCTTTCTCGGCTCAATACCTGGAATAATCTTAATATTCGCTTGCATAGTAGTTTAAATTTAAATTGTTTATAAATCTATTTCTGTCTCTCATACCGGGTGGGGCCTTAAATAGTTGTCTGCCCTCCCTCCCTTTCTATATATTTCATATCCAAAATAAAAATAAACCTTATTTCAAAATAAATTTTTATTACCCTACCGGGGGGGGGAATAATAAATAAAAAATCAATTTTTATTTTAAATATAGGGAGGGGTATTATTTTAAAATACAAAAATTTAATTTGAGACAACTTCTTCGAAGTTGTTGAAAACGTAAGTATAGTTCCGATTAATTATAGTGTATAATATAGTTAGTTGAAAACCTATAGTCGAATCATGAAATCTGATAGCCACTCACATAGTCGGATCATGAAATTTGGTAGCCATTGATAATCAAGTACTTACACATTAATAATTTTTAACATAATTAGTTTGCATAATCAAAATTTTATTATTAAATTTGCAGTATCTAAAAATAGAAGAATTATGAATAAACAACATGTACAATTACCAAATAGTATGACTTTAGAAACCATACTAACTCCACAAGATTTATTAGTTTATATTAGTATAAAAAGATATATGAATAACGAAACTAAAGAGGCGTTTCCATCATTACAAACTATAGCTGAGAAATGTGGAGCAAGTATTCCTACAATTAGGAAATGTATAAAAAGATTAGAAGACGGAAAATATATAGAAGTAACGAAGAAAGGGAGATCACAAATATATAAATTTCTTAAATATGATAATTTTGAACCCTTTAGTTATGAATTCTTAGATAAAGAAGATTTATCATTTACTGAAAAATCATATATAATAGCTTCACAACAATATATGTTTAAAGAAAATGGAAAAGGTAAAATAGGATTATCTAATCAAGAACTGGGAAACAAAATAAATATGCCTAAGTCTACAGTTACAAAATGTAATAATACCTTAGAAGCAAAAGGATATTTAGATATAATAAAAGCAAAGAAACATGAATCTGGAATAACTATAAATGAAAAATTCTTTCATTTAGATGAATTAGGACAAGCCATTGTATTTACTCTTCAAAATCATGAAGAAAGATTAAATAAAACAGAACAGAATATAGAAAACTTAATGAAAGATATGAGTATAGTATTAAAAGAAAATAAAGAGTTGAAAGAGAGATTAAAAGAATTAGAGTTATTAAATACAAAAATAACAGTATAAATACACAAGTAACATTAGCAGATATTATAATGGATAATATTAAAACTACTATCCATGAAAAAATTAAAATTATTAAATACAATATCAGACTTTACTGTAGAAGAATTATTAAGATTCATAAATAAATATGAGATGACTAGAGAAGAATATGATTCTCACTTCTCTAACCTATTAGATGATGGAATATTAGATTCCAAAATATTTAATGTTTTATCATTTATAGAATTATGTAATTTAGTAGATTTTATTGGAAATCTAAAAGAATCAGAATTACCTATTACTTGGAAATTTATAGTAGAAGATATGAATAAAGGAATACTAACTTTAGATGAACTTAAAGAAGTATATCTAACAGATAAAATAAAAGCAGAATCTTTATTAAATAAAGCTGTATTTATTAATAATGTAATTAAATCATTTAGAAATGAAATAAAAAAGCCTAGCACTTTATAAGTGTTAGGCTTTTTCTATTTTACTAAAGATTTAATTATATTATAAAACTCTCTTCCTACAGTACTTCTATATTCATTAGTTTTATTATACATCTTAATAATAGTATCTGCAAGATTAGGATCTTTAGCTGATTCTAATCCTTTAATGGGATAATTATATTCTTCTACAAAATGCTTCATTTGAGGCCCATTAAATCTTCTTTGAGTTCTAATAGTCTTTTCTGGTTGTAATAATACTTCTCCACTAATGATTCCATTATATCCTTTAGATTTGGCATGTTTTATTCCTTCATTATATAATACATTAGACAATCCTTTACCTTGTTCAGATTCTACTACATTTATAAATTCAGGTCTCATCCATTTCTTGCCAAAATCTAATTCATTAGATGGACTTAATTCTATATCAGCTATAACTCCTTTCTTAGGAGTAGATAAACTAATCTTATCTATTCCATATTTTTCTTTTGTAATAGTTTTAATTATATTATCTGCTTCTCTTACAGGAAGTTTTAGAGTTTTCATATTAATATACGGTAAAGCTTCAAATGCAGCATTTATAGCTTCTCTTTTTAAAGATCCATTATTATATGCAGCTATTAATCTTCCAGTAGCTAAAGCAGGAGACATGCCAGTAAAATCTATAGCAACCTCTCCTGCATTAATTAATGGTCTAGCAACTCTACTAGTTCCATTTCTAACTACTTGCCCTAAATTTAAATTATCTTTAGTATTTACAGAGACTTCTGGTAAAGAATATTCATAAGTATCAGTTTCCTCATCATAGCCATTAGCTATTTGATTATTCCTATAAGCTTCATTATATTCTTTACTCTTGTATCTTACTTTCTCCGGCATTTTTCTTTTTAAATGGTTTAAACATTGATGTAACAGAATCTATTCCTAATAAAGCACAACTAGCCCAGAATAGCATTTCTATAATATCAGGACTTGGAATTATTTTAAATATAGCTACTCCTGCAGCTACTAAACAAAGAATCCATCCTAAACATCCAGCTACTCTTTTACTAGAAGGATTTTTACCTTCAGAAATAGTATTCATAAAAAAAGTTGAGAATTTCATTTATTATATTCTCTTAAATTAGTATAAGTAACATCTACTTTACTATTTAAATATATTTCAACATCTTCATCTTTCTTAAATATTTCTCTACATTCTAATTCAGTAGGAAAATGATCTAATTCAAATCTTATTGTCTTTAATGGTTTGGAATGAGTTTCTTTAGTCCAAACCCAAATGTCCATCATAAAGTTTCTCATAATATTTTATTATTTCAATTTAATATTATTTATTTATTCATTATTTGATTTATTATATAAATAAGTCCCTCCTAATAAAGTAGTTGGAATTATACTATATCTAATATCTGAATTAGCAAAATTATCTCTTTTAGATAATGGAATTATTTCTCCAAAATCATCATATGTAATAGGATTTGCTGATTTTAGTTGATTATTACTAAATACAACATTCTCTGTTCTTTTTCCTCCTTTTAACCAATTTAAAAATTTTGAATCTTTATCAAAATCTGAATTTATAATAGCATCATAGTTATTATTTATAATTTTATCTTTAGTTTTATTGTTGATTATTCCAGTCCAGTTACCAGTAGTGTAATATGGGTTTTTAGAGTACATAAACATTTCGGATAAAAAATTTCCATATTCAGATGCATATTTTTTATCAAATGTAGTATAAATCCCATTCATTTCTCCTACTTCATCATCTACATGACTTTCTATAAAAGAGTTATACCTATTATTATCCCCTCTATATACTTTCTGGTCTATAATTTTATTATTAGGAGTTTTACTTTTAAAATGCTCTTTCCTTAATAGTGATAACATATCTATATCATTCTCTTTGAGAGCTTTATTATATAGATCATCCCATTCCCTATCAGATAATAAATTCCAATTTTTACTAAATTTTCTTACTTTATTAGCATTACTAGCAAATCCGCCTATATAAGGAAGGAATCCAGCTGTAGCTAAAAACATACCAGTGTAGTCTTTATTTTTATAAGACTCATAAAAATCTTTAGTATCTTGTATATCACTAATTACTGGAAAGAAAGAGCCAATAGTTTGAGTGCTATTAGTAATAGTTTTTCCAAAATCATTAATACCTTTAGTAGTTCCTTCTTTTACTCTTCTCCAATTTCTAGCAGTTTCTAATCCCTGATTTCTAGCTATATCTCCCCATCTATTATTAGGATATACATTAACTTCTGGAAGTCCAAATGTGGCAACAGTATCATCTGTTTTAATTCCATTATCTCCTTTAATAATCTTAGGTCTATTCTTATATGGCTTCATATTATATAATACCAATCATTTCTGTTAATAACTCCTTTATCTTTTAATTGACTTTCAGTTAATATATAATCTCCATCTTTAAATACTAATTCTTTATCTTTATAATTCCAATTAAAATATCCTTTCCATCCTGGAAGAAGTAATGTATAACCATTACTTGCATATAATTTAGCTTGATTAAAAGTCATTAAAAATTATACCTTTTAATTTGATTAATCATATCTATTCCAGCTCCTCCCCAATGTTTATCAGAGATATTTTCATCTTTTAATAAGTACCTTCTTAATCCTCCATTTCCTCCAAGCCATGCTCCTCCTAACATACCCCATTTAGTAATACCTTTAGATTCGGCAGCAGCTACATCTTCTTTACTAAATCCTCTTTCCATAGATTTAGCTAAATTTATAGCAGCAATAATTTGAAGTTTAGGATTATCTAAGAATGTTTGAGTATCTACTCCTGCGTAAGTTTTTATATTATTATATTTATTATCATCTTGCATAAACTGGAAATATCCCCAAGCAGGAGCATTTTTATTTTTAGCTTTACTATTAAATCCACTTTCATATTTAGCTACAGTAGTTAAGAATGCTCTATATTTAGCAGCTTCTGGATATTCCTCTTCTACTTCATCATAGATTCTATTAAACTCTTCAGTTCCTTTACTTGGATTAGTCATATCCATTTTAGGTTTATAATTCTTAATTTCTGAATTATCATCTTTAACGGCTTCTGAGTTATCTTGTATCTCAGTATTTATTCTATCTATATCAAATAATCTAGGAGAAATACTAGGTCTAGAATCTAGTAATTCCATAAATCTATCTAATTTAGTTTCTGGAATATTAGTATCATTAGTAGGTATTTCTATATTAGATTCTACAGCATTCCATGAAGAAAATAGATTAGGATCTATAGATATTTGATTATCTAATATTCCTCCTTCTTGATTTTTTCTTACTCTATTATTAGTATAAGTAGATCTATCTGATTTAATAAATTTCTTTCTCATATCTCTTTTAGTATTTTGATTTTCTGCATTCTTTACTAATTGAGATTTTTTAGGAGTAAATTTTCCTCCTACTTTATATTCTTCAAATAGATTAAATCTACTACTTTTATTATTAACCATTTTCTAGATTTAATTATATTTGTATATTAATGCTTCCATTTTCTTGCATTAGCTGGCATTTTCTAAAATATTTTTACATATAAATAATATAGTTTCTAAATCAAAATCTGATTTAAATTGATTTACAGCCATACAAACTAGCTGAGTATTAGACTCGGTATATCCCTTAGATGGATTTATTTGATCTACACTTACATTAGTATATATTCTTCCTTTATCTTGAATATAAGTCATTGGAATTTTAGATATAGCACATAATCCTTTTTGTTTATTCCAGAGTTCTTTTAAATATTCTTTAGTTATTGAAAATTCTATATTCTTCTTTTCAGCTCTATCCTTAGCACCAAACCATCTTTCTTGTAACACTTTTTCTAAAGCTTTTTCTGGAGTATAATTTGCTCTAGCTTCTTTATTTTGAGCTACTTTACATTTTCTACATCTCTTATCTTTCCCTCCTCTAATAGTATATTTATTATCTCCAGCTATATGAAATTCAGATGGATCTAAATATTGACCACATATATGGCATAATAATTTCCCATCTTTCCATTCTGATTCCAATTCTATTTGCTTTTCACATTCTCTACATATATTTAGTAAAATTTCTTTACCAGATTCTTTATCTTTTACTCTTTTGAAGTATTCTCTATTAGCAGGAAGACTTCTATGACAATGTTCACATTCTTTATACTTAGTCGTTCTCATAATCAATGTTTAAATTTTCTTACATTAGCTGCAAAGGTAGCTCTCTTTCTAATTACAGGATTAGAACTATTTTTGCCTCTTTGAATACATTCAGAAGTTACTTTACCTCCACAATATTCAGTAAATTTACCTCTATTCTCTTTCTTTATATGAATCTTATTTTTACCACCTTTCTTTAATAATCTTTTTACTTCTCCTCCATTTTTTAGATAATTAATATCTTCTGAAGGCAAATTACTTATGTAAGACTGTAAAGTCTCTGAAATAATTTTATAATACTCTTCACTATTCATAATTATTCAATAATTTAAAGTTTTACTTTTTATGAGCCAAAATTATTCATAAATTTGCACATAAACAAGTAAAATACAGATAATGACATATGGATTAATTGTAGAGGTAAAATAAATTTAAACTAACTTTATATTAATCACAGTACTAAAAACAATTAGATGGTAATAGAATTATTAAGGAAAATTTGGTCGATATTATCTAGGTTAAGCCCAGACTTAAAGAATCTTATAATTATTATATTATTCTTTATAATATCATTAACATCATTTAATGGATTAGGCAAAAGGATAATAGATGGCGTAACTAAATCTACCATTGAATTAAGATCTGAAGCAGAAAATTATTCTAAGAAGATGACTCCAGTTATTAATGAGAATATATATCATATATTAATGAGTGATCAAGATGCTTGTAATGTATTATTACTAAGTTATCATAATTCACAATCAAGTATGCAAGGATTCTCATATTTATGGATAACTGGTATTACAGAAGAAGGAAGATGGAACATCACAGAACCATATATAAAAAATTGGACTGAATTAAGTGCGATTAATTATGGTAACGAATTAGATAGAATACATAAATTAAAGTATTTAAGAATAGATGATATTGAAAATATGAAGGAGGATTATCCTAAATTGTATTTTAAGCTAAAGGAATGTGATGCAAAAAGTGCTGCTTTTTATCCTATACAAAGTAGAAATAATATAGTAGGCATGTTAGTTATATTATATAAAGAATCTAAGGAATATGATTTAGGTTACTATATGGAAACTATAGAACCTTGTATAACAGAATTATATAGTATACTTAATTATACAAAGGAAAAAGAAAATATGAAATAATATGAAGGTTGATAAACAAAATAATAAAGTTGCATTTTCAGAAGAATCCCACACATATTGGGATGTTGATACTAATGATAAGTATATATCAGTTACTACATTAATAAGTAAATTTGAACAAGAATTTGATAAGAAATTTTGGAGCAAATATAAGGCTTTAGAAAGAATATTAGGAAAAGATAGATTTCAATTAGAGAAAAAGAAACTATTACAAACTAAAAAATTTGATATTTCTTGTTTATCTGATTATGATATATTAGAGTCTGATTTTAATAAAGTACAACAAGATATTTTAAAAGAATGGGAAGAAAAGAACAAAGCTTCTTGTGAAAGAGGTACTAAAATTCATGCTCAATTAGAAGCATATAGTAAAGGAGGAAAATTTAAAGAAAAGATAGCCCCTAGACTAAATTATAAAATAGATAATCTACCATGCTTTACTAATTCAACAGAAAATGAATTATTAAAAACTGTAGACAAAGGAATATTCCCTGAATATCTTATATATAGACAATCTGATGATAATATACTTAGATTGGCAGGTCAAATAGACTTATTAATAAAGAATGGAAATGATATATATATTATAGATTTTAAAACTAATGAAAAAATAGACTTAAAATCAGGATTTGATACTAATACAAAGAAAAGTGCAATGATGAAGTATCCTTTAAATAATATACAAGATTCTAATTATTGGCATTATACTTTGCAATTAAGTACTTATGCTTGGATGGTTCAAAAAATTAATCCAGAGTTTAATATTAAAGGATTAACTATTATTCATTACGATCATAGTGATAATGTGACTACTTATCAACTAGACTATTTAAAATCCGATGTAGAAAGAATGTTAGCTTACTATAAAACTATTAGAAAGAGAGAATTAGCAGAAGAACAAAGAAAAAGAATAGAATTTTAGCTACTTAGAAATTGGTGTTTGTGAGTATGGTGCGAATCAAGAGTTCCCATATTAAATTTTAATATATTAACTAAATAGTAGCTGAAATTCTATTTATAATTATTTAAAATTATGATAGAAGAGAGATTAAAGATATGTAAAGTATGTCCATTAAATAATAATGGAATCTGCAGTCAAAAATTATTTTATAATCCTAAAACAAACGATGTTAGTACTACCGCTAAAAAAGATTATGTAAACGGCTGTGGATGTGTACTTAAATTTAAAGTAAGGGCTTCTGGAGAAAGATGCCCTGCTGGAAAATGGTGATTATGAAATTATTAAGAAAACTAAGAAATATAATTATTGGTAATATTAATAATTTATTTGGATTAAATAAAGAAATAAGTAATAGTAGAATGCTTATTTGTGATAAATGTGAACATGAGATTATTTTATTTAAGATTGGTAAGATATGTAATAAATGCGGTTGTATTTTAAAAGCTAAAACAACTATAGAAAATGAACATTGTAAATTAAATAAATGGTAAAATTATGGAAAATGGACAAATGAATTATGTAATGGGAGGAAATTCAATCTCAATGGCTGGAACAGATAGTATTTCTGATTTAACTAGAAAGGAAGCTATTAAAGAGTTTAATAAAGCAAATAAGAAGGCAGAGGATGCTTATAGAAAAAATATTGACGAACAAATAGCTAAATCAAATGAAAATAAGAAAAGAGCAGAAGATTTAGAAATTATTCCTTCGGGCCCTTATATTCTAGTTAAATTATATAATGAGAATCCTTATGAGCAAATAACTCAGACAGATTCTGGACTTATACTTCCAGCTTTTGATGGAAAAGAATTTTCTAGAGAAACAGGACAAATGGAGAAGCAAGAAAAAGCAGTAGAAGTTGCTCATGTAATAGAAGTTGGCCCAGATGTTGTAAATATACAACCAGGTGATGATCTTATTATTAGAGCAGGAATGTTATTGCCAGTTCCATTTTTAAGACAAGGATTTTGGGTTACTGGACAAAATAATGTCTTAGTTATAATTAATAAAGGATTAACTAAACGAATGGAAGAATATAAAAATAATAAGAAATAATTATGGAAAATGAGAATTTAGAAAAAATCTACTTTAAGCCTGGAGACATAGTTACTGTTAAACAGGATATTCCTAATAGACCTAAAATGATTGTAGTATGCAAAGTATCATCTTATCTTAGAGATCCTAAGAGCAATTATTTTAAAGGAATTAAATGTAGATGGTTTAGTGATAGTAAAGAATTACAAGAAGCAGTCTTTAATACTAAAGACATTCAACTAGTATGAAAGAATTGGATTCAAAACAAAGAGCATTTGTATTATATGCTGCTAAAGTTTTAAAATGTAATAGCCCAGAAGAATTAGATAAAAAATTACAAGGATTATCAGAAGATGAATTAAATAATCTCGTTCAATCATTTGATCAATTATATAATCAACAAATGGAAAATAATACTATAATGGCTAGACTTGGCTCTAAGCTAAATTATATTCAGAAGCTCAATAATAAATGTCCAGAAGGATATGAAATTGAATATTATCAAGCAGGAGGTAATATCTGTACTAGATGTAAACAAAAAGGGGCAATCCCTATGGCTGCTAAAAAGAATGGTGGAGTAGCTAAGGATATTAAGACAGAAATTGCTAAATGTGGCTGTAAAACTAAAAAGAAAAAAGCAGAGAATGGTACTGTATTAGATAAATGTGGAGGTAAAGCTAAGAAAAAGAAAATGCAAGAAGGCGGAGATATGACTAATCCCAAAGTCAGACCTAGCCAAGACCATGCATGGGATCCAGATATTAAAAGATGGGTATTTAGACCAGCAGGAGATGGCAAACCTCAAACTAGAGTATTAGAATCTTCTAAGAGTAATTCTACTAAAACAGTTACTACAAAAAAGGTAACTCCACAACAAACAAAGAAGGCCTCTGAGAATATTAAGAAGCATCTTAATGGCGGCTTAATTCAGAAGTATTTCAGGGGGGGGGCAACTAGTCCAGTAACAACTTCTAAATATGATTTTGATCAATCTATTTTCAATTCAAAAAATAGAACACCAAATGATATTAGAAAAGTTCAGGATAATACATATTTAATTCCAACTCCAGATCCTTCACATGGAGACGGAGCAATAAAAGGATCTAGAATGCAAGAATATCTTAATAACAAACATAATTTACCATATATGTTAGATAATATATTTGTTCATAAAAAAGATGTAATTGATAATGCTGGAACACCTCCTAGTTATATTACTAAATATGATAATGTACTTCCTGAAATAGTTGTTGAAGCTCCTAGAAAAAGAATTAATCCAATGGGAGGAGGTTTATATCAATGGATGGTAGAAAATGGATTACAGTCTTTAGCTTCTTTTAAAGAAAGAAAAAGATTAGCTGCTCAATATGGAATACCTAATTATATAGGAACTGCTCAACAAAATGCAGAATTACAAGAGAGGTTAGATTTTGATCTAAGACAAGCTGAAACTTCAGGAGGAAGATTAGGATTAAGAAAAGGCTTAGATTATTAATAAAGATATTATCTATTATATAATAGCTTAAATGAATTAATATGAATGTGTTTACTTTTAATAATCAATTAAATAGAGTAGAAATTAATGAACCTGAATTATTACTCATTAAAGAATTTTCTCTATTATTTGGTTTAGAAAGAAATAAAACTAAGGATGATCCTACTGGTGTAAAGAAAACTAAAGCATTTAGAGAATTTACTTATATATGGCTAATGTTGGATTGGAAATCTCCTTATTCTGATTATCCAGAACAAGTTAGACATAAAGAAGTTTTAGTAGATGCTGGTCTTACACAAGAAGAATTTGATGATCCTTTATTTAGAGCTGCTTGTAGAAAGTATAGAGAGTTACAAGAATCTTCTATAACAGTTAAAATGTTTCAAGCAGCACAAAATACTGTTATTAAATTTATAGATTACTTTAATAGTATCGACCCACAAGAAAGAGATCCTGTTACTGGAAAACCTATTTTCAAAGTAAAGGATATAATGCAAGAAGTTAAAGGACTAGCAGAAGTAAATGATAATCTTAAAGCATTAGAACTTCAAGTTAAGAAAGAACAATCTGGAGATGGTGATGATGTTCTTGGTGATGTTAGAAGTGGAACTTTTGATGATTAATTATGGCTAGAGGTAGAAAGAAGGGATCTAAATTAGTAGAGGGGAAAATAATAGAAGCTATAAATGATTCTTTACCTAGTAATATTACAGTAGGATTAGGAGAAGGATTAAAAATTGATGAAGAAGCTTCAGAAGGACTTAGTCAAGTAAATCCAGAAGAAGTAAAATCTATAGAATCAGTTTCTGATTTCTCTGATATTGATTGGGACTTTACTATATATGATACAATAGAATATTTTCAAGCTGATAAATCTTATGAGCTTACTAAATATAGACCAATAGATGAAACTCATGGATTAGATTTTAATCCAGATTGGTTTACAGAAGCTAGAGATATAAAAGAATCTACAGGATATTATACACAGTATAGACCAGGAACAAAAGCTCATAGAGATTTCTGGTCAGAACAATATAGACGATGCAGAGATGGATATGAATCTCATGGTTATAGAATAACTGGAGATAATTATTTCTTTCTTAATTTTTACAGATTAAAGGATGTTACTAATGTAAAAGTAGCAAGTTCTGGACGTCAGACTTCATTTCCTCAATTCTTTTCTAAACAATATGAATATTTCCATTATATAGATTTATGTACTCATACGAAACATGATGTATGTGCTTTAAAGGCTCGTGGAGTCGGTTGACCTAAAGCCGACTATAAATTCCGCAAAATCGGTAAAAGCTTAACTGCTAATACCGAGATAATTTCTAATATTGCGAAAGGATTAGAAACATTGTAGAGCATAGTAATTGAATAAATATAATATTACCAAGAGTGCGGGAGATTCTTTATAAGAATTAAAATATATGCCGAACTTATAGGAAACTATAAGAGCAATAGGATAAAAAGCCTATTGGGTAACAAAATGTTTAGTGAGATTGCAGCTAGTTTAGCTGTAAGAATGTACACTGTAGTTAGAGAAGCACATGTTATTTGTACTGCATATTCTACTGATAAATTAACTCCTCTTCTTAGAAAGTGTTGGGAGCAATTAGAATATTTAAATGTAGATACAGAAGATGGTATGCGTCATGTTAGACAGAAGTATAATAATGATATGCACAAAAAAGCTTCTAAGTTGAATAAACAACGTGAGGAGTATGGATGGAAATCCGATATATTAGGAATTGTAGCAGATAATCCTAATAAACTTAGAGGTGAGCGTGTGGATTTATTATTATTCGAAGAGGCGGGATCAAATCCTGTTTTATTAAAGACTTACATACAATCTAACGCTTTAGTTGAAATCCTAGGTAATAAATTCGGGACAAGACTAATTTGGGGTACAGGAGGTGACTCGGGGGCTTCATTAGCTGGACTTTCTAAAGTATTCTATAATCCTAAAGGTTATAATGTACTTCCGTTTAAACATAATTATTCAAAAACTGGAGAAATGGTAGAGACCTCTTATTTTATTCCTGCATTTACTTTTGTTGCAGGAGAAGGATATATAGATAAAAGAGGTGTAACTGATACTAAGAAAGCAAAAGAATATTATAATACTAAAAAGAATGCTTTAGCAGAAAATCCTAAAGAGTATATAATGTTCTGTGCTGAGTATTGTTTTACTCCAGAAGATGCTTTAGCATTAGAGGGAGATAACTTATTTAATAGAGAAGTACTAGCTAACCAAAAGGCTCAAATAGAACTACATAAAGCTGGCCCACGTCCAGTAAGGGGTTATTTGGAATATAAATTTAAGAACAACGAGCATACAGAAGAAGCTAAAGACGGATTTAAATTTATTCCAAATAATAATAGTAAATTACAAATATTAGAACATCCTATAAGATCAGATAATAATGAAGCTATTAGGAATTTATATGTTGCAGGAATCGACGGTATAGATTTAGGTGCTAAAGAAACTTCTGAAGCAACTAGAGATCCTTCTGATTTCTGTATTATTATATTTAGGAGAATGAAAGGAGAATCTCCTCCTATGCCAGTAGCTTTTTATAAAGATAGACCAAGTGATGTAAGAGAGGCTTATAGGATAGCTCTCAAACTATTAGAATATTATAATTGTAAAGCATTACTAGAGTTTTCTAAAATTGGATTTAAGAATTTCTTAGTAGATAAACATATAGAACATAAATGGCTCATGAGAAGAACTAGAGCTACATTAGATACTCCTGATGCTATTAGTAGACAATATGGAGTTCCAGCTAATGAAAAGGTAATTCAACATCAATTAGAATTATTAGCTTCTTATGTGCAAGATTTTGGAGATAATATATGGTTTATCGAAATTATAAATGAATTACTTGAATACTCTTATGAAAATAAAAGAAAGTTTGATGCTGTGGCTGCTATGTCTATGTGTATGCTTGCAGATGAAGAACTTATAGGAGTAATACCAAGAGTAGATGAAATAGTAAGTGCTAAATGGAGAGATATAGGATGGTATATTGATGAAAGAGGATATAGACAATTCGGAATTATACAACATCAACAAATAGAAACTAAAGTTAGTATGGATTTTTATGACCAATCAAGAATTAGAAGTAGCCGTCCTATGTATTATTGAAAAAGCCTATGAAGCTAAATATATAGGTAAGATTAAAATAAAAGATATATTAGATTGTTCTGGAAAAACTGTAGGATATAAATTAATCCTTGGATTAAATAATAATGAACGACCTTTAACTATGCAAATAGAAGGAACTCCAGAACAATTTCTAAAATATGTAGAAAAAGAATTAAGGAGTAGACATTTACATTATACAGCTTTCTATAAAGGTTATCAAGTTCCTATAGATGATGGTTGTATAGATACATCATGTAGTTGCAAGAAATGAAAAAGAAAACAGAAGACGAAATGGTTGCCTGTATTAATAAGGCAATTACAGAATTAGTCTATCCCAAATACAAATTACAGAAAGCATATAACTACTATAATGGAGTAAGAGACGCAGAACAATTTAGAGCTTTAGAAGAGAATTTTGGATTAGGGAATCCTACATCTATAGAGTTTATTCCATTAATAAGAAAACATATAGATGCTTTAATTGGAGAATATCTTGAAACTCCAATATTACCTAAAGTTACATGTAAAGATTCTGTTACTATTTCAAATATAGCTAGAGACAAACAATTAAAGATAGTAGAGGAAGTATTTAGTTATTTAAAGAATCATCTTAATAATTCTATATTATCTTTTATTGATGGAAAGAATATAACTGATAAAGCAGTAGATTCTCAAATGAAGAAATTAATTGAAGATATAGATAAAAACTATATTTCTGAATATGAGATTGCTGCACAAAATGTTATAGAATATATAATGCAATCTAGAAATACTGATTTAATGGAGAAATTAAAAACTCTATTTAAAGATTTACTAATTACTGGTTATGCTTATTATAGAGTAAAGCCTTCTCCAGAAGGTAATAATATTAGTATAGAAGTATTAAATCCATTAAATGTATTTATAGATAGAAATCCAGAATCTATATATATAAAGAATAGTTATAGAGCAGTAGTTAGAAAATGGCTTTCCAAAACACAGATATTAAATATGTATGGAGATATTATGACTAAAGAAGCTGTTAAAGAATTAGAAGATCTATATGAGGGAGTTTATGATACTTCTACTTATTATATTAGATCTTTTAATAACTCAGCTACAGGTTATCCCTCTACTGATGGTGTAGATGCAGGTCAAGAAATAGTTCCTGGTTTTCCAGCTGATGAATATAGAGTAACTAATTATAGACTTATTCCAGTCTATGAAGTTGAGTGGACTGAAACTAGAAAAGAGAATGGCAAGTTTATAATGGATAGATATGAAGGAGTAAGAATAGGAGAGACAATATTTGTTCATTCTAATATATCTGATAATGTTATAAGAACAAAAGATAATCCTTCTTTCTGCACATTATCTACAAGTGGAATTTATTATTCAACTAGAAGTGCTGAAGCTTACTCTTTAGTTCTTGCATGTGCTAACCTACAGGATTGACATATGAGTCCTGTATAAATCCCGTGAATTGCTAGAAACTCCTAAATGGACAACTAGCAGCCAAGTATTTAAAATAAAGGTTCAACGACTATTATGTAGATTCAAGTGAATCGAAGTGCGGGGATTTAATAGTTATACTATTAAATATGATATAGTCTCGACTTCTATAGAAATATAGAGCAGCTAATAAGCGGGTGTGAATTAACGACTCACATTGAAGATAACGAAATACGATATCCTCCATTTTTATCGTGATTCTATAATAGCTAATAGTGGAACTGCTGGAGATTGGTTAGATTTATCCATGCTTCCAACTGTTTTAGGTGCTGATGTACCAGAAAGATTACAGAAATGGATTGCCTATAAAAAAGGAGGAGTAGCTTTAGTAGATACATCACAAGAAGGTAGAGCATTTAATAATAATACATCATTTGCTGGATTTGATGATACAGTAAAGACACAAACTATACAAGCTATAGAATTGGCTATTGAAAGAACTGAAAATACATGCTCTTCTATCACTGGAGTATTTAGAGAAAGACTAAATGGAATAGAACAACATGATGCAGTTAGTAATGTAAAAGTAGGAATCAAAAATTCATTTACTGTTACTAAGCAGTATTATCAACAAATGGATTTACTTACTAATGAATTATTAATTGATTGTTTAAATATAGCTAAAATAGTATATAAAGAAAATGGATTAACTGGAACTATTATTTTAGGAGATAAGGGAGTAAGAATATTTACTGCTCTTCCTAAATATTTTACAGTTACTGATTTTGATATACATATAGCATCTAGTACTAATGTAATACAAGATATGGAATTAATAAAACAATTAATTCCCGAGTTTATAAAAGCTGGAACTATAGATCCTTCTGCTGTTATTGATGCAATTACTTCTAGAAGTCTTACTGAAATGAAAAATAGAATAACTAATTCTTTAAATAGACAAAAAGAAGAAGCTAATACTATAGGTCAGTTACAACAGCAAGTAGAGCAATTAAATCAAGAGCTACAAAAAGCTCAAAATCAATTACAACAAGCTCAAAGTAAAATAGAATCTTTAAATGAAGCTAAATTACAATTAGAGCAACAAAAGATGAAGAGTGATTCTGAAATTAATTGGTATAAAGCTAAAGCTGATAGAAAGTATAAAGAAGGTACTATTGAAAATGATAGTAAGAGAGTAGAAATAGAAGTAGCTCAAATGTATGATGGAAATCCAAATAATAATGAAGTAAAGTACTAAAATTATGAATTTAGAAATAAATATATGTACTAATCATTCTTGTAAAGTAATAGTTAAAGAATCTAAGGGAGACTATCTTCCTGAAGATTCTACTATTGCTGCAAAAAATAGATTTAAATTTTCTGACACAGTAGCTATAGATTTATTACAACATAATAAATGTACTGGAACAGAATTGCAGAATCCAATTATAACTATTAGAAAGAATAATATTTCTGATATAGAGTTACCAGTAAATTTTGATGGATGGTTTACAGTATTACATTTAGTTATTCCAAATAAAGACTGGTTTATATCAGAATTAAATAAAGAATCTGGATCTACTCTAGAATTATATGATTGTGTTTATTATTCTGATGGAGATAACATTTATAAATATATAAATGGAGAAAGTTATTTAATTGATATAAATGAACTGGTAAATAGGAATATAGAGAATACTACTATATCAAAAACTTGTGAAAACTATGTTTCCATTTGTTTCTTAAATAA
>NZ_JBJDXL010000251.1:0-4290 GCF_051866655.1 Intestinibacter sp. | reverse complement strand
TTGGACATCATCTGCTTCAATTAAAACCTCTTCTCCATCTCTTATAACTCTAGCTTTTTGAGGTGTTAATTTTATTAGATTTTCGATACCTGATTGTGCCTTTTCTACTGTTAAGTCTTCAAGTAAGGCACCAATAGTCATTATGACTGCAATTTCACCAGCTGCGAAGGTTTCGCCTATAATTACAGATGCAATTAATGCCATAGATACTAAAACATCTGCTTTTATATCAAATTCTGTAACGAGTCCAATAATCGCTTCTTTTATGATTGGAAGTCCGCAAAGTATTATAGATATCCAAGCGAGATTAAAGTGGATAGCTTCGTTAATTGAACTAAATAGACTAAGCAATAAAGTTATAGTAGAAATAATGATAAAAATAATTGTTCTTTGTGTTTCTGATTTGAATAATTTCATGATTTCCTCCTTTAAATACATTCCCCAATATGATCAAAATATATAATAGGTATACCCCTATAGGTATATAGTAGTTTGTTTTGTGAAAAAAATCAATAGTATGTTTGTTTTCTAAAAATTAAATATTATAGCAATTCATAGCTATAAAGTTGACAGTAAATATATATAGTGATATACTTTATGGTAAATAAAGTAAAAATATTATATACGATAATTAAACCACGAAGGCTTATAGGTTCAAGAAGAACTGTATGTTTTTGTGGTTTTTTTGTTGGGAAAATAAAGGATAAATTATTTTAAGAGGAGATGATATTTATGCATATGGCAGACGCTTTATTATCACCAGCAGTTGGTGGAGTTATGTGGGTTGCAGCAGCAGGAACAGTAGCTTATTCAGCAAGAAAATTATCAAAAGGAGAATCTAAGGATCTAAATTCTCCAAAATCAGTTAGCTTCGATAAAAAAATTCCTCTAATGGGAGTGCTTGGTGCATTTGTTTTTGCAGCACAAATGATAAATTTCACTATACCTGGAACTGGATCTAGTGGACATATCGGTGGAGGTATACTTTTGGCATCATTATTAGGACCTGAAGCAGGATTCTTGACAATAGCTTCGGTATTATTAATTCAATGCTTATTCTTTGCAGATGGTGGGCTTTTAGCTCTAGGATGTAATATAGTCAATATGGGACTTTTTGCTTGCTTTATAGGGTTCCCTTTAATTTATAGAAAAATATTAAAAAAAGGATTTACTCCAACTAAAATTATGATAGCTTCAATTGTATCAGTTGTAGTTTCATTGCAATTAGGAGCATTTGGCGTTGTTTTTGAAACTATGTTATCAGGTGTAACAGAATTACCATTTAGTACCTTCGTAGTTTTGATGCAACCTATACATTTAGCAATAGGAGCAGTTGAAGGTGTACTTACAGGCTGTGTACTTATATTTATGTACAACGCAAAACCAGAATTGCTTGTTGGATACGATGGAAGTGCTGTAAAAGAAAATGTAAGCGTTAAGAAGGTAGCTGTAGTTTTAGTAGTTATAACAGCTTTAATAGGTGGAGGATTATCATTAGTTGCATCATCTAATCCAGATGGACTTGAATGGTCAATAGAAAAGGTAACAGGAAGCACTGAAATAGATAGAAGTAATGGTGTGTCAGATGCTCTTGGCTCAGTTCAAGAATCTACAGCATTTTTACCTGATTATGCATTCAAAAATTCAGATAGCACAATGGGTACTACAGTTTCTGGACTAATTGGATCTGGTATAACACTAGGTCTTGCAGCGGTAATAGGAGTTAGTGCAAGTAAGATTAAAAATTCTAAAAAACATGCTTAATAAGTTGAGGGAGAAGTTTTAAATGTCTACTTTTAGTGATTCTATTTATAAATTAAATACAATTGACGACTTGGGAAAACAAGATAGTATTATACATAGTATGAATTCAGTAGTAAAGCTAATAGTAACTTTAGCGTACATATTGTTTGTTGTATCTTTTCCAAAGTACAATATATCTGGATTGATTCCATTTATAATTTATCCTATAATGGTAATATATCTCGCTGATATACCAGTAAAACTAGTACTTAAAGCATCTTTAATAGGTCTGCCTATAGTAATTGGTTTAGGTGTTTTTAATCTCGTATTTGAGAGAACAATTGCATTTTATATAGGATTTATTCCTGTAACATGGGGGCTTATTTCGCTTATATCATTATTTATAAAGGCGATGCTTACAATTAGTGCTGGAATTTTATTGATTTGTACGACTGGAATAGAGGGGTTTGCAAAATCTCTTAGAGATATTAAGGTTCCTAAGATTTTTACGAATCAAATAGTATTTATGTATAGATATATATTTGTATTGATAAAATCAGTTGGCGAAGTTTACAATGCCTATATGATGAGAGCTCCAAATCAAAAAGGTATAAATTTTAAGGTTTGGGGACCACTTTTGGGACATTTACTTTTGAGAAGCTTCGAGAGAGCTGATAGAATATATAATGCTATGATATTGAGAGGTTTTGATGGAGAATATGTTACATTTACTAATGAAAAACCTGTATCAAGTGATTATATTTATATGTTGATTTGGATTGCGTTTTTTATAGTTGCTAGATTTGTAAATATACCTTTATTTATAGGAGGTTTAGTTACGGGAACTTTATAGACAAAATAATTACGGGGGCAAAGTAAAATGACAGATATTAGTATTAAAATTGAAGATTTATACTATGAATATCCAGATGGTTATGAAGCATTGAGAGGAATAGATTTGACTTTGTATAAAGGTGAGTCACTAGGTATAGTAGGAGCAAATGGAGCAGGAAAATCTACTTTGTTACTTCAACTTACTGGAATAAACTATCCTTCAAAAGGTAAAATAGAAGTTAACTCTATGGAAATTAACAAAAAAAATCTAGCGCAAATTAGAAAAGATATAGGATTCGTATTTCAAAATCCAGAAGATCAGCTTTTTACAACAAGTATATACGAAGACGTTGCATTTGGTCCTAAAAACTACAAGCTAAGCAAAGAAGAAGTAGATAAAAGAGTGAATGAAGCTTTGGAAAAAGTAGGTATTCTCGATTTAAAAGACAGAGCGCCATATAGATTATCTGGTGGACAACAAAATCTAGCAGCTATTGCTACTGCTATATCT
Source organism: Intestinibacter sp. (assembly GCF_051866655.1). Classification (GTDB taxonomy): domain Bacteria; phylum Bacillota; class Clostridia; order Peptostreptococcales; family Peptostreptococcaceae; genus Intestinibacter. Next base: position 1,202 of record NZ_JBJDXL010000251.1, on the reverse strand, counting down.
ATGAATCCATCGATTATTATAATGGACGAGCCTACAGCAGCATTGGATCCTAGAGCTAGAAGAAGATTAATAAATCTACTAAATAGCTTTGAATATACTAAGATAATTGCAAGTCATGATTTGGATATGATATTGGATACTTGTAAGAGAACCATCGTGCTAAAGGACGGTAAAATAGTAGCTGATGGCAGTACTAAAGATATACTTTTAGATGAAAAGTTGATGGATGAATGTAATTTAGAGTTACCTTTATCTTGTCAAAAGAGAAATTTTGATTAAAAAATTAAATATATAATAAAGTAAAAAAAGTCCATGAAGCATAGTATATAAATATACTTTGTCATGGACTTTTTTATAATAAAATGGAATATATAGAAATATAAAAGATACTGTAAAATAATATATGTAATTGTAAATAAAATATTTATAATTTTGAATAAACCATAAAAATGGAGGAATTATATGGCAGTAACACAGATGACGGAGGGAAGTATTTCAAAGCAATTAGTATTATTTGCTATTCCGATTTTGATTTCAAATTTATTTCAACAACTATATAATACAGTCGATACAGCAATAGTAGGAAGATTTGTAGGAGCAAATGCTTTAGCTGCTGTTGGGACTTGTAACTTGGTAGTTGTTTTTATGATTTACTTTTTTATAGGATTATCAAATGGATCTAGCATAGTTTTATCTCAATGCTTTGGGCAAAATGACAATGAAAAGGTATTTAAAACAGTTCACACAACTATGGGACTTAGCTTTATATCTGGGATAATTTTAATGATAGTAGGATTTTTATTTGCAGAAACTATTTTAAAATGGATAAATACACCTGATGATGTAATAGGATATGCGATTATATATATCAAGGTTTATTTTCTAAGTATGATTCCTATGATGGTTTTTAATATGGGGACAGGTATACTTAGAGCTGTCGGAGATTCTAAGACGCCGCTTTATTATTTAGCCGCTTCAGGAGTTGCAAACATAATTTTAGATTTGATATTTATAGTTCAATTTAAATTTGGAGTGATCGGTGCAGCACTTGCGACTACAATATCACAGACTATATCAGCTGTTCTTATAATGATAAAATTAATCAAATCAAATGAAATTTACAAGCTTCATATAAGTAAGATTAGAATTGATTTTGAAATATTGAAGAATTACAGCAGTTATCTCAAGTCAGGCGGTGTGGT
>NZ_JBJDXL010000250.1:0-4301 GCF_051866655.1 Intestinibacter sp. | reverse complement strand
GGATTTAAAAATTCTGATTATCCTAAAATTGAAATTGTGAGAAAAGGTAATTCTACAGAAACTGTATGTAAAGAAGATACTTTAATCGCTATAGCAACGGATATAGAAGGTTTAGAAGGGAAAAATGTCATAGATTTAAATGATATAGATTTAATCTTAAAAAATATATTAGATTACATTGATAATTGTGATAAAAAATAAAAGATTTTACTTATAAAATATTAAATTAGTATCGAAAAATAGATTTTTAGTCTATTTTTCGATATATCTTAAGAAAAAATTTTGATGATATTTGTGGATGCGTTTATTATTCTTCATTGACAATTATTCTTTCTGGGTTAGTATAAACCTTCATTTTTTTGCCTCTTACAAATCCTGCAAGAGTTATATTTAATTTATTACAAAGCTCAATAGCTAAATTTGTAGGCGCAGATTTAGCTATTATTATAGGTATTTGAGCTTTAGCGACCTTTGATGCCATGTTAAATGATATTCTCGAACTCATAAAAAGAATTTTATCACTTAATGGGATATTGTTTTTTATACAGTAACCAATTGCCTTGTCTAATGCATTATGTCTAGCTACATCTTCGCGAATTATTATAGATTTATTGTTTTTAATATCGTAGATAGCTGCACAATGTACTCCGCCTGTTTCTTGGAATAATTTAGATGAATTTAAATGATGGCTCATAAATTCGTATGTTGTTTTTAAGTCTATATTTATAGTATTATTTGTAATACAATTTGATGTAATGTAGCTTATATCATTTATAAATATTTTTTCATCGGAAGAATCATTTTCATTAATAGTAGCTTTTGCAATACGAGCATTTTCATCAATATCTAGCTTTAAAACATCGTTTCTATTTTTTATTTTCCCTTCAAAAAATAGATTTCCGATAACTAAATCATCTAAATTGTATGGATGACAGAAATATGTATTATAAATTTTGTCGTTTAATATTAAGGTTAGTGGATATTCAGCAATAATATTTTCTTCAATAGATGTTTTTTCAAAAATTTCATACTTTATTACAGGAAGTTTAAAAGATTCTTTATATTCGTAACTTACTAATTTATTAATATTTGGATCGTTCTCAAGGTTTTTCATAAAAAAATTACCTCCTAAAAAATAATGCTTATTTAATCAAATTATATACCAAAATATGTAAAAAATAAATCGATATGAATTTGAAAGAGTATTTATAAGTTTGTTATAAAAAAAACAAAAAATTATGATTTTATAAGTTGTAAAATATATTTAGTAAATAGATATAAAAAAGTGTATATACAAAAATAATATATTTATGAAGATTTAAGTCGAATTAATAAAATTAATGAATTTCAATAAAAAGAATCAAATTTTTATATTTATAATTAAGATAAATCATTAGAATTTCAAAGAAAATAATAATTTTACTATATGACAAATATACCTCTTTTAAGTTAAAAAAAACTATAACATGACAAAATATTAAAATGTTAATATTAAAAAATAAAATATATTATATATATAATTATACTTAGAAAATCTTTGTTAATAAATTATAAATATACTGTATACATTAGCAAATTTATGCCTTATATTAAATAAATAGTGCTATAATTATATGTATAGAAATCATAAATAAAAGGGGTGTATTTTTTATGGATAAGAAATTTTTAGCACCTAAAGAAATAGCCAATGCTATGGTAAATGTAGGTGTAGGGAAAGCTAATCTCCCAGTACTTAATATGTTTTTATTAGGAATTTTAGCAGGTGCATTCATAGGATTTGGAGCACTTGGAAACACTATTGCAAGTCAAACATTTGCAGGAATTGATCCAGGGGTTGCAAAACTTATAGGAGCAGCAGTGTTCCCAGTTGGACTTATGTTAGTTGTTGTATGTGGAGCTGAATTATTTACAGGAAACAACTTAATGACATTAGCATTAATGAGCAACAAGATTACAACTTCACAATTACTTAAAAACTGGTGTGTTGTATGGCTTGGAAACTTAGTAGGTTCTGTTGCTTTAGCACTTATCGTATATTATGGTGGTATCTGTGGAGGAGATGCAGCTACTAAAGCTATAGGAATAGCTGAAGCTAAAGCTGGATTAACTGTAGGAGTTATGATACTTAGAGGTATATTATGTAATATACTAGTTGTTTTAGCTGTATGGTTAGCAACAAGTGCACAAGATGTAATTTCTAAAATCTTTGCATGTTGGTTCCCAATAATGTTATTCGTATTATCTGGATTTGAACATAGTGTTGCAAATATGTACTTTATACCAGTAGGAATGTTATTAGGTGCAAACGTAACAGTAGCACAATGTGCAACTAACCTAATTTGTGTTACAATAGGTAACTTAATAGGTGGAGCATTAATAATACCAGTAATATACTACGTTGTATACTTAGCAGCAGATAAAAAGGCTTCTAATGTATAAAAAATATGTAATTAAATAGATCATAATTTTATAAAAAAATACTATCGGTAGCTTATATTATCGATAGTATTTTTTTGTGCAATTATTAAAGCTTTAAATAAAATAAATAAACAGATATAACTATTTATTAAATAAATTAAATTAACCTTAAATAAATCTTCAATATATGATAAAATCATTTATAGCTATAATTATGTGTTTTTTTATTAATTGATACTTTTTTATAGCTATGACATATATTAATTTATATAGAAAGAAATTTATATAATAGAATAGATTTTGAGAAAGATAGATAAAAATTAAGTTAAATGTAATAGAGAAAGGAGTATGTCAAAATTTAAATATTTATGATTATTATAATGCATAAATTTTGGCAATTAATATTAAAAATATGAATAAAGAATTAGTTTATAATGATTTATTAAAAATAGTTGATAAAGAAGATATAAAAATAGATGAACCTATGAAAAAGCATATATCATTTAGAGTAGGTGGTCCAGCAGATATTTTAGTTAGACCGAGAACAGAAGAGCAATTGAGTGGTATATTGAAATATATAAATGAAAATAATTTACCATATTTAATTATAGGAAATGGATCAAATTTATTAATAAAAGATGGCGGAATAAGAGGAGTAGTAATAGAATTTGGAGATAATTTCAATAAATTTGAAATAGAAGGAAACACAATAAAGGCACAAGCTGGAGCTTTATTAGCTGCAATAGGAAAAGCTGCTCTTAGAGAGAGCTTAACTGGTTTTGAATGCATATCAGGTATACCAGGCTCTCTTGGTGGTGCATTAGCTATGAATGCTGGTGCTTATGGAGGGGAAATAAAATCAGTCGTAAAATCAGTAAGAGCGATGAATCCTCAAGGAGAAATATTTGAATTTACAAATGAACAAATGAAATTTGAATACAGAAGAAGCATGCTTACTAATTCTGATTATATAGTTTTATCAGCAGAGCTTGAGCTTAAAAAAGGAAATTACGACGAAATAAAAGAATTTATGGCTGATTTAACTAATAGAAGAGTCAGCAAACAACCATTAAATTTACCAAGTGCAGGAAGTACATTCAAAAGACCAGAAGGATATTTTGCAGGTAAATTAATAGATGATTGTGGATTAAGAGGATTGACTTTAAGAGGCGCTCAGGTTTCTGAAAAGCATTGTGGATTTGTTGTGAATATAGGTGACGCAACAGCTAAGGACATACTAGATTTAATTTATGTTGTAAAAAGTACAGTTTTAAATAAATTTGGCATAATGCTAGAAGAAGAAGTTAAAATACTTGGAGAGGATTAATATATGAAGATATTAGCAGATTACCACACCCATACTGTATATAGTCATGGGAAGGGAACTATCGAAGAAAACGTAAAGGTTGCGATATCTAAAGGAATAAAGACTCTAGGCATATCAGATCATGGATATAAAAATGTTGCCTATGGAGTAAAAATAGACAATTTTAAACGAATGAGAGAAGAAATCGATATGTTAAATGAAAAATACAACGATCAAATTAAAATTCTCTTAGGCGTTGAATGTAATATATTAGATAATAAGGGCAATATCGATTTACATGATAAATTCAATAAATATCTAGATTATGTAATGGCAGGATACCATTTTGGATCAATTCCGACATCTTTAAAAGGAATGGTCAATATGTGTCAAAATTATTTCTTTAAAAGTGAAAAGGCGAAGGAATACAACACCGAGGCAATTATAAATACTATGAAAAATAACGATATATTTGTCATTACACATCCTGGAGATAAGGGAGATATTTATGTACAAGAGGTGGCTAAGGTAGCAGAGGATACTGATACTAGATTAGAGATAAACAGTAGCCATAGTT
>NZ_JBJDXL010000249.1:0-4353 GCF_051866655.1 Intestinibacter sp. | reverse complement strand
AAAGAAAGGTTGTAAATAAGTCTTAGCTTTAGCAATTAAAGCCTATTGTTCATCTCCGTTAAATACTTCTAATAAGTCCTTATACAACTTAGACTCGGCTCCATTAGGAGCCTTGTCTAAGTCATAACCATTGTTTTCCTAAAGGATAATCTTGGCAATATCATATTCTGTACCCAGCTTATCCGCTAAATTCTATATCTATTCCCTTACTTTGGGTTTACTTTCTATTAAACAAACCATATCAATTATCCTTTACATTGTTTATCTTGCTTCTTCTTCTACTGCTATACCTACTGTTGTTGTTCTTCAGTAAGCCCTCCTATTAAAGAGTCTTTAATTGTAGCGTTACTTGAAGTGATTACTTGCGAATTAGAACTGTACACTAACTGTTCAAGAGAATTAGCATTAATTATATTTTGAACAATCGGATTATTAAATACACTTGGTTCTTCTCTAAACAGTGACATAGTAGGACTTATTATAGTGTATTTTTTACTGCCTACATTAGGTATATCTTCATTAATGTCAGATATTATATGATATTCCTTTCCCAAGAATTCTGCGTAGTATCTGTATTGATTTGATTTCTAATTAGTTTGAGAATCATTTACATAAAATACTACATCTGAATTATATATATCTGAATACACATTATCAGAATGATATTCGTCTAACTAATACACTTTTGGGTTTCCTAAACTACGTAACACGTTAATTTTATCTTTTTCAGATAGATCATTTATGTTAGTAATTCTAGAAGAGTTACTATTGTTCATTAACGAAACTATGTTACCAGCCTAATCTACGTATCCGTCAGTTCTAACTGAGAAAGAAGCTCTGCTACTATTTCTGTAACCAAGACTATCTATCTTAAAGTATACAGGATTCGCCCATACCTTTCCAGTTTTATCAGTAGATTCTGCTATATTACCTAGTTGATATATATCATATCTAGAACGTTCTGGATTCCATACCTTTATAAATTTGTCATATTGGTCTCTATCAGAATTATAGAATCTATAAGATCCTTTCTTAAACACAACTATGCTTCTTTCTTTATTGCTTCCGCTAGTATTTATAAATCTTGCGTATATACTTTTACTATCGTATCTTGGATCATAACTCTTTATTACATCGTCATCAGTTAAAGCTACCAAACGCATTACTAAGTCCATTTCTCCTTGAGTTAGCATCTTATTTGGACTGCTTAACGTATCTTCTATAAACTGATTAAATGTAATATTTCCAGCTTTTATGTTAGCTAAATGCTGAGGAGGTATTAGATCGTAAATAGTGGTCTTTATCAAACCTCCGGCATTAGAATCATTGGCTCCAGTAAGATAGAACATATATGCCGTAAAGTCGGTTATCCATTCTCTAATTTCATTATCATCGCTGTTAAACATTTCAGATATAGCTGCCTATACATTACTTCTTACAAAAGCATCGTCGTTTACAATTCTGTCTACAGTAAAGAATCCAGGAACATTTTTCTGTCTAGACCACGGTTTCAAAACTTCAAATAACGCGTAGCCTTCTCCAGTTATCATGCATTTTTCTTTAATTTTAGAGTACCTTTCTGGAACGCTGTTAGCTCCTATTAATAGAGAGTATAACGGTTTACTTCCTCCAAATCTATTAACTATGTACTCGTTAAAGAATTTTGAAAATATTACTGCCTTTATTTTTGGACCTACGACTTTTAAGAACCTTTTGCTATATCTACCATATTTACTATACTGTTTACTTAATTCATCAGCAGTATTTTTATATAAAGGACTAAATTCTAGTAAAACGTTTTCAAAAGTAGTAAACAATTGCTCTAATCCTTTTGTATACTTATCTCCTAAGAAAGTTTCGTCAAATAAGACATCGGGATTTGAGAACGTAAGATTATAATCAGATGTAAACTGTTGTTTAGCCTGTATGAAAGATATTATTTCGTCTACATTTATACCGTATTTCTTAGTATCTATCTGAGCGCAACGTATAGCATCTCTATAACCTTGAGCAAGATCTTTAAAGAACAATAATGTATTTATATATTTTAACTACATCTCTGGATTATTTCTAGTAGAAGGTTTCATCATATATTCTCTACTAAGCTCCTCAGGAGAAGCCAAATCGGTTGTAACCTTATTGTCATTCTTGCTAATCCAACTCTACATAACTTCATTTAAGAACTCTTGCCCTCTTTTCTGATCCTAAGTTACTCCTACTTTTCCATTCTTATACAAATTATAAGTATTCGCCAATTGAACTAAAGCGGGTTGGGTTAAGAATGCAAACGTATCGTGGCCAAAACCAGATGTAATTAAGAAAGAAGTTACATCATAAGTATAATCGTTTACGTTAGCGTCACCAATATAACTATCTTTAACAGCGTCCACAAATGCGTTGATTAGCGCAGAAGTTAAATCCAGTATATCTTCACCACTATTGTCATATATTCTGCCCATATTGTCTAATCCCAGCTGCTTTAAAATTTCACTAGGTCTTACTGACAAACCTGATTGCTGAATAAAGAATCTAAACACAGAGTTTAATGCCATTGGACCAATACCGCCATCAGAAGCTGCGTTCTTCAATTTCTAGTCTGTCTAAAATATTGGATTAGAATAGTAACCGTCAATACTTTCAAAATTGAAACCAGCAGATTGTTTTTGAGCTCTTACTTCTTTGTTTATGAAATTTTTTACTGGAGCCGTACAAACGTCAAGAGGAGTATTAGATGCTAAATAATGCTCTTTAGAAGTAAGTATAGCCTAATACATATCAAGTAAAGCGTTTTGTAATTCTTCGTCTTTAAACTTAGATATATCAGAAGAGGCTATTATTTTATCCATGTTGTACTATACTTTGTATAGTTTTCCATTTTTAACGGTATAATTTGGTCTAGCTAAGAACATTTTATCAATATCGAAGTCAGAACCAGTAAGAGCTGTTATACCGGCAGGGAAACTAATTATGGCTCCTCTCTAAGGCGGAAATACGTCTACTATCTCTATGGGAAGTGTAGAGTTCTAACCCTGAGTAGGAACACGATACGATAGAGCAAACAGCTCTTGGTTCTGTAATATGAACTGTCTTTGCTTATCAAATGTATCTAATTTTAGACCTTCTCTGTTTGCCTAATCTATAATATCTTTAAAGAATAGAATAGATAATTTTACCTGCATTCGTTTTGATCCGTTTTCTCCAGGCATTAACAAATGCTTATCGGGATGCTATTTTATATTAAATATGTTGTCGTATCCAGCACTTGCTACCTGATACAGAGCCTAACCTGGAGCAAGGGTATCTATCACCTTTTTACCCATTTCTGATAGCAGTCTAGACTATATCCATCTCATGTTAGGTATTCCTGCAGGGTGTATAACAAAAGAATCTCCAATTACTTTGAAACTATTTATAGTGTCAGCTGGTAAACCTTGAGTAAGGGCCATCTTCTGTAACTTCCTCATCAGCTTGACTTTATTTATCCCGTTTTCTTCTATACCAAATTCTTCTCTAAATCTGTTAAGTCCTTTGGTAGTAAAATGATTTAATATTTTATTATACACCTACTTCATAACAGACCCTTTGACCTACGTTCCATTAACGTTATAAACGTCTCCGTCTTGAATGTTCATCATAGCTATCTTCATAAACTAAGTTAGAAGCGCAGTACTATGCATTTCATGAGCGTCTGTATTTAACTGTTTACCTATTAGTTCAAAATACTATTGCTATATTACAGAAGCCTACATTGCTTTTGTGTCAAATTTGCCATGTTTGTCGAACAATTCAAAACTAGGAACTCCTCCAGATTTTACTGCAGAGTTTATTTTGACCATATCCACTTTATTTTGTTTCATAAAGTCATATAATTGGATCATTTCGTGTCCTTCTGCAAAAATCTTAAATATTGGGCTAAGAGACATTTTATCATAAGTAGGAACATATAGTTTATCTGCACGATTTGCCGGTTCTCCGTAGTAAACATACTTTAAAGATGTAGCCTGTAGCTGATCTGTAGCAGAATATATAAATCCTTTGTACTCATCTATAACTTTTTGTCTTTCTTGAGGATCTGTGTACAGCAGAGCTTCATTATATTTTTTAGCTAATTTTACAAGTTTGCTATACGATATGTTAAGATCATTACACATCTTACGCAAAGCCTACTCTCTAGTATTACTTAGCTAATATATTTTATCATAGTTTTCTAAAAGATTATAGCACGATTCATCTACATCGTTCCAGTTTCCTTCTCTCTATCTAAGAGCTCTGTACATCTCTGCAGTTATGAATACACTGGCGTCTGTTGGGTCATTAGTTAAAAATCCTTTAAAACGGTTTATGGCATCCTCT
>NZ_JBJDXL010000248.1:0-4354 GCF_051866655.1 Intestinibacter sp. | reverse complement strand
CTCGTCCTCAATAAGATTAAAATTAATCTTATCTATAACGGCGAAAAAATCTCTCTTATATTCCTCCGAAACCTCGATGCCAACGCTCTTATCATTTCCCTTAAGTCGCACTGCTGTAGCCATATCGACAAATTCAATAGCTCTTTCGTAAAGCTCATCTGTCATTTTCTCAAAATTACTTTTCATAATATTATCCTCTTATTGAACTATAAGCGCCGAAGTATAAATCGACGAATTTTTCGTTTTCTATAGCCAATTTGTAGATATCGTCATAGCTATTTTTTATATCCTTCATAATTCCAACCATCAAATCTACTGGATATAGCCCTAAAAATTCCACTAATCTATCAATACAGCTCATATTCACTTTATTGTTTTTTATATCTAATTCTAGAGATTTCAATATATTCATAGCGCATATATAAAGTCTAGTATGGCTTTCATTTCTCACTCTATCCACAATCTCCTGATCAAGCACTTCACCTGAAAATACTTCATCATAGCTCACCAAAGGCTTTGCATCTGACTCCACAAAGCTCATAAATTCCTGAGCTATAAATCCTCCGACATTCCCCTTGACAACATTTAAAAATACTGACTTAGGTATTACATCCTTTTTCTCCTTGTAAATAGCGTAACTCTTAGAAATTCTCTCGTAGCTTCTAGGAGTAGCATTTATATCGTCGTCATTTATCTTGTGCAAATACTCTGGGAAAGTCGAGATAAACTCCACTACCTTCTGCTCGATGCCAGTATCTATAGCCCAGCGTATCCACTCGTTGTAGTCAGGCTCCATATTCAGCCAGACAAATCTGTTCTCCTGAGCTGGATCCATGTCGACAACCTGATAATCTAGATCTGCCCCGTACTCGTTTGATGGGTTCATCGCCGATAAAATTTTTACATTTTTGTTTAATTTGTATCCATTTATCTCTCTATTTAATATAAGGTTCATAAGCTCCTGTTGAACTGTGTGCTCGCAACGGTTTAACTCGTCTATAAATAAAAGCACGGTATTACCCTTTTCGATTTCCTGATCTATCTCTCTAAGCTTCGTGTGTACTGCGTATATAGTCATCTTTTTCTCTACTTTATTTCCATTTGAATCAAATGTAGTGTAGGATTCTATAGTTGGAAGTCCGCCGATTTCGCCCTCCTTCAGAAGGTTTCCATCTATAACGACTAAGCTCCAGCCATTTTCCTCTGCAATTTTGCTAGCCAAGGCAGTTTTTCCTATTCCACTTTCACCGACTACTAGAGGCACCTCCCCTGTAGCCAATATCAACTCAACACTTCTAAATGTATCTAAAAAATTCATCTTATCTTCTCCTAAATCATCTTCAATTTCTCATCTACAGCTATTTTTTTAGCCTTTTTGCTTCCGTATTTGTATATAAACATAATCTTGTCTATAGGTATTGCATCGCTATTTCTATCTATTATGCCGCAATTCAGAAAATCTCTTATATATTTTTCCTCGACATCTTCCTTTGATATAACTTCCTTTAGAACTTCTTCTAGTTCATCTATGCCGATTTCTTTGTAAACATATTTGATAACTAGAATATTTTCTTTTAGGAAGTCTACTATCTTTTCTTTATTTAAATCATCTATAAATTTTACAGCCGATTCGTTGATTTTTACTGCGTGCATCTCGAGCTCATGGCTAGGTGATTTTATATATCTCAGCGCGTCGTAGTTTGCATCTACGGCCTCTCTCTTTACAGCTTCAGAAGGATTTTCTATATATTTTATAGAGTCGTAGTTTTTTCTGACTGCCATTAACTGTAGCTCTTCTGATGGATTTTTGACGTATTGTATAGCCCAGCCTGCCTGCTCTATCGCCATTTTCACGACCTTATCTGTCGGATTTTTGATGTACGCCAAGCTGCTCCAGCCATTACTTACAGCCTTTAGCATGATTTCCTCTGTGGGATTTTCTATATACTCAATCGCCTTTGCATTGTTATTTATCGCAATTTCCTGCATTTCCTTTGTAGGATTTTCTATATATTTAAGCACAAGTCCATTTTTCTTTACAGCTAATAATTTCATCTCATCTGTCGGATTTTCTATATTTTCTATAAGAGTAGGATTTATATTTATCATTCTAATAAATCTTGAATCGTCCATATCTTCCTCCATTTATATAATTCTCTTCCTTATAATTAATATACTTTTTTAAACAAACTAAACAGTATAATTATACCAAATTTATAAAAGCAATATAAAATTTTGCAAAAAAAATATTACTGGTATTTATCTATCCAGTAATATTTTTGTTAGAATATTTATTTTAAATATATTTATTCGGTATAAACCTGTTATGTACATTGCCTATTGATTATTCTGCTGCTTCTTCAGTTTCTTCTTCAGCTTCACCTGAAACTAATGAACCTATTCTAGCAACTACATCGTCAGCCTTTATATCTGCCTTTATACTTGCAGGTATTGCTAAATCCTTTCCGCATACATGATCTCCGTAGTTTAATCCTGCTACATCTACTTCTATATGTTCAGGTATTTCATCTGGATGACCTTGTAATTGTACTTCTGTTACGACTTCATCTAATAATAATTTTCTAGAATCTAGTGAACCTACACCTACGAATTTTATTGGAACTCTTAATTTTACAGAATCACCTTTCTTAACTTGTTGGAAATCTAGATGTATTATTTCTCCAAATACATCTCTTTGTACTTCCTTTAATACACAGTTTTCTGCTTTTCCGTTTAGATTTAATGCTACCACAGAGCTATCTTGTGATAATAATTTCATCATTTCTTTTTTAGTCATTTGACAAGGAATTGGGTTTTCTAAAGCTCCTCCGTATATTACTGCGGGTACTTCGCCTTCTGCTCTAACCTTCTTACCCTTTTCAGTTCTTTCTTTAACGTCAAATACTAAGCTTTCCATTTTAATCCCTTCTTTTCTTTTATTTTTATAACCATATTATACCACTTTGACTAGGAATAATATTATTTTTTTCACTTTTGTAAGGGATATCTCTATTCATTCGTTTGAAAAGAGAGAACAATAGGCAAAATTATTCGCATATAGTGAATAATTTTATTCATAAATACTTTTACGGACTGTAAATCTTTCAATTTACTTAAAATTAACTTACATAATATGTTCTTAAATTGTAAGCATCTGAATATTTGTCTATAATATAGTTATAATAAAGAAAAAAGGAATGATTAAGATGAGAAGGATTCCAGACTTTTTAGAGGATTTTTCAAAAATTATGGACGATCTGCATAATAACTCACGTTTTCCAGAGACTAAAAATTACATCCAGCACGGAAACATCACAGTATATCAGCATTGCGTTTTCGTAGCATACACTAGCTGTAAAATCGCAAATAAATTTAATCTAAACGTAGACAAAAGCTCTCTAATAAGAGGCGCTCTTCTTCACGATTATTTTTTATACGATTGGCACGACAAGAATAAGCCTGTCAAATTTCACGGCTTTAAGCATCCTAGAATTGCTTTAGAAAACGCAACCGAAGACTTCACACTTACACAAAAGGAAAAGGACATCATCTTGCACCACATGTTTCCACTAAACCTAACTCCTCCTATCTCCAAAGAGGCGTGGATTATATGCCTTGCCGATAAAATCTGTGCCACAGCCGAGACATTGAGATTACAAACTGAAGATAAATTAGATAGTATCTATTCTTTTTAGATACTATTTTTTCTTGACATAAAATTTTCCATATGTTATCCTATAATACTATTTATAGAAAGGAGCACTAATATGGCAAACACTGAACTAAACAATATATTTGAACACTCAGATTACAAATTTTTAAACAAATTCAAGGAAAATGGAAATCAAATAGCCTTACTTACATATGGCGGTTCATACAGCTATGGAACTAATGTAGAAGGATCTGATATAGATATAAGAGGTATATTTTTGCCTTCTAAGGAGCAAATCCTTTCTATGAATTACGATGAAAATCCATACACAGATGTAGAAACAGACACTGTCCTATATCCTCTAAAGCAAATAATAACTCTACTTTGCAGCGCCAATCCAAACACAATAGAGATACTTGGCACTAGAGACGAGGATATATTCGCGATATCTGAAGAAGGAAAAATGCTAAAGGAAAACACAGATTTATTCCTTACTAGAACAAAGGTGTACTCTTCCTTCCAAGGATACGCCCAAAACCAGCTCAGACGACTAAAAAACGCCATAGCTCGCGACGAGCTAAAGCAAGCTGAAAAGGAAAAACACATACTAGAATCTGTTCAAAAGAGAATGAATACTTTTGAACAGTCATATCAGCCTATAACAGACGGTAAGCTACACCTTCATATAGAGGATTCTCTAAA